>JAGXKW010000045.1 GCA_018334995.1 Wenzhouxiangellaceae bacterium | reverse complement strand
GGTCAAGGGCGAAAATAACGCTCTTGCTCGACCACCTCCCGCCGGGGTGGCGGAACTGGTAGACGCGCCGGACTCAAAATCCGGTTCTGGAAACAGAGTGCGGGTTCGATTCCCGCCCCCGGCACCATGCAACACCCATCGTGCTTTCGACCCGGCCGGCGTCACGGGCACGAGTCCGGCAGGGCGACGTTTGTCCGAACCGACCGGCATTGAAGCGTTCTCCCAAAAACTGAAACCGGGCGCGAGGCCCGGCTTCGTCGTTTCCAGATTGCCCGCCGGGCGCTCAGAGGTCCCGCGCGACCCGGAAACCGACGCGTGCGTCGGTCGAATCCTCCCGGCTGGCGATCCGGAACGCCGAACGGCTCATGGGCGGCGTACTGCTCCAGGAAGCCCCGCGGATCACGCGACGATCGCAGCCTGGATTGACCCAGGCGCTGCCGTCGTCGGGTGCGCGCACGTAACCGTCGTGCCAGCAATCCTGTACCCACTCCATCACATTGCCTCCCATATCGAACAGGCCGAACGGGTTGGCGACGAAACTGCCGACCGGTGCAGGTCCCCAGTAACCGTCGCTGTAGCGACGAAAGGCGTTGGTCCAGCGACGTTCGGCGTTGAATCGATCGCCCTCGCCGGTCAGGTTCTCGACCTCTTCGTCCGGGGCGCCGTCACCCCACCAGTACGGCGTCCGGGATCCGGCCCGCAGGGCGTATTCGAATTCGGCCTCGGTCGGCAGCCGATACGCGCGGTCGGTCTGCTCGGCCAGCCAGTCGGCATAGGCGCTGGCATCGTTCCACGAGACGTGGACCACCGGCAATGAATCCTCGGCCGGCTCGCCGAGGTAGTCGTCTTCCCAGGTCACATTCCTGCGCTCGGAAACGCGCCCGGACCCGGCCATGTAGATTCTCGAGGTGCCGGAGCGTTCGGCGTCGGTGATGTACCCGGTCGCGTCGACGAATCGACGGAACTGCCCCACCGTCACTTCGTTTTGGCCCAGCGCGAATCCGCGGCCGAAGACGACCCGGAAGCGCGGTCCTTCGTTGTCGACCCGACCTTCCTCGTCTTCCGGCGAACCCATCATGAAGCTGCCCGACGGAATCACGACCATCGCCGGGCCGTAGGCGTCCATGCCTTCCAGATCGTCCTGGAACAACTGGCCGGGTTCGAAACCGCCATAGCGGATTGCGTCATCCAGCGAACCACGCAGATCACCGATCCGGTCTTCTTCCAGTCCCATCCCGATCAGGTCGTTGATCAGGGTTTCGGCCCGGCTGAAATTACCCCGGTCGATGGCCAGCCGGGTGTCGTCGATCAGCCTGCGTTCCAGGTCTTCGCGTGCTTCGGCGACCGCAGCGCGACGCTCGGCGATCGACTCGGGATCCATGTCCATCGCTTCGGCCTCGACCAGCAATTCCCGGGCGGCTTCGAAATTGCCTTGCGCAAGTAATTCGTCGACGCGCACGAACAACTGCGCGCGCACCGCATCCAGCCCCGCTCGTGCTTCGGCACTGTCTTCGTCCAGCGCCAGCGACTGCCGGTAAAGCGCCAGCGCGGAAGCCTCCGGCGGCTCCAGCAGGCTGCCGGCCTCCAGCGCCTGGTCGGCCAGGCCCAGTAGTCGCTGCACTTCCTGCAGGCGCTCGCGTTCGGCCGCCACCTCGGCGATCACCTCGCGCTGAGCGTCGAATTGGCCGAGCACGTCGGCGTAGCGGGTTGCCAGCTCCACATCGTCCGCTGCCAGCGCCTGGCGCGCCCCGGCTTCCACCTCGTCGAGCAGGGACGCAAGCTCTCCTTCGATCGCGGGATCGTCGGCAACGGACGCGCGGCGCGCCAGCAAGCTCTGGAGACGATCGTCCATCCCCGGATCCGGCAAGGTAACGTCGGGCTGTTCAGCGACCGGCTCGTCCGGCATCTCGATCCGGGGAATTTCCATCGAGAACTCGGATCCGCCCTCGCCGATGACATCGCCAAGGCGACGGACATCGCGTTCGGGTTCGGCCGAATCCTCGGCAGCGCCCGACGGGTCGTCGGCCTCGTCCTGGGCGACTGCCGGCAATAGGGCGCAGCAAACGAAAATGCCGGCCACGATGCGCAATAGCCAAAGCTTCATAAACGAGACCTTGTGGGTGATTGGATCGAGTTTGAGGTTGCCACCTGGTATCAAGCGGTCTGGCTTGACGGCCCCTTTCGATTAACATAACTGATCGAATCTGTTCCGACAAGGTCGACGAAAGCCGTTCCGAAGCAAAATCCCGGACTCGATTGACGCCCTCTCCGAACCCCATGCACGGGAACCGAATGTCCATTACAAAAATGCACTTGCTGAGCGAACCCGATCACGTTTCGCGCCATTCAGAAAAAATTCTCGACACGCGTTCGCTGGGGGTCGATACCGAATTCGTGCGCGAACGCACTTATTTTCCGCGCCCCGGACTGTTCCAGTTCAGCGACGGCAATGAGGCCTGGCTGGTCGACCCGGTTGCACTGTCGGGTCAGGCCTGCCTGCAGCAGCTGATCAGCGGGATCATGGGCAGCGCCGAGACCACCAAGATCCTGCACAGCACCGGCGAGGACCTGGAAGTCATCGACCTGGTCGGGCAGGCGCAGCCGGACCCGCTGTTCGACACGCAGCGCGCCGCCGCGCTGCTGGGCTGGCCGCTTCAGATTCGTTACGAACTGCTGGCCGGCGAGCTGCTGGGCGTGGAATTTCCGGGTGGCCTGGGGCGCAACGACTGGTGTCGCCGGCCCTTGCCCGCCGCGTGGCTGGAATACGCGGCCAACGATGTCATCGCGCTGCCGGATATGCGCGATGCCCTGGCTGAACGGCTGGAGCAGGCCGGTCGGCTGGGCTGGCTGAGCGAGGATTGCCGACGCCTGTTGACGGGCAAGGAAAACGGAAACAACCCGGTGGTTCGGGTCAAGGGCGCAGCCGGGCTTTCGGACCCCGAACTCGAACGCCTGGATCGTCTTGCGCAGTGGCGCGAGGCGCAGGCCCGCCAGCGCAATCTGCCGCGCGGCTTCATCGTGGCCGATCCGGTATTGCTGGAACTGGCCCGGATGGAATCGCCCGACGAACGCGCACTGGACGGCCTCGCCACCGGCAGGCAGCGTCTGGGCAGACGCGATCGAGCCGCCATCCTTGAAGTACTGCGGGCCGCGCCCCGGGAGTTTTCCCGGCCGCCGGAACTCGCGCCGTTGACGCGCGAGCAGCGGGCCGAAATCAAGGCGCTGCAGGCACGCGTCGGCAAGGTCGCCGCGGAACTGGGTGTGGAGCCGGCGGTGATCGCCAGCCGGCGCGATCTCACGCGCCGGCTGCTGGGTCTGCCCTGCTCCTGGCTGGACGGCTGGCGCGGCGAACTGCTTGGAGATCTGTGACGGATCGCCCGCCGTCTTCCGGACCGCTGCGGATCAAACGGAGCCGCTGCCGGGCGATTTTGCTACCATTCACGCTCGCCGTCATCAATGCCTCGGTAGCTCAGAGGATAGAGCAGCCGCCTCCTAAGCGGCAGGTCGCAGGTTCGACTCCTGCCCGGGGCGCCATTCCGGACCGAGCCACGATCCTGGCCGACCGGGTCGATACTTGCACGCAAAGGAAACGACAATGGGAATCCTGCAAGGAAAACGCGCGCTGATCGTCGGCGTCGCCAGTCCGCGCTCGATTGCGTGGGGCATTGCCGAGGCCATGCACCGCCAGGGTGCCGAACTGGCATTCACGTATCAGAACGAGAAACTCAAATCCCGGGTCGACAAGATCGCCGCGCAGACCGGATCGGAGCTGGTGATGCCGCTCGACGTTGCCGAGGACGAGCAGATCGATGCGGTATTCGAGCAGCTCGAATCCAGCTGGGGGCACCTGGACATCATCGTGCACGCGGTCGGCTTCGCCCCGCGCGACCAGATCGAGGGCGAGTTTTCCGACGTGGTCACGCGCGAGGGGTTCCGCGTCGCCCACGACATCTCCAGCTACAGCTTCGCCGCGCTGGCAAAAGCCGGCAAGCCGCTGATGGAAGGCCGCAACGGCGCACTGCTGACAATGAGCTATCTGGGGGCGGTGCGCGCCATGCCCAGCTACAACGTGATGGGACTGGCCAAGGCCTCGCTGGAGGCCTCCGTGCGCTATCTCGCCCATGGCCTCGGCCCGCACGGCATCCGGGTCAACGGCATCTCGGCCGGGCCGATCAAGACCCTGGCCGCGGCGGGCATATCGAAATTTCGCGCGATGCTCGAGCACGTCGAGAACACCGCGCCGCTGCGCCGCAGCGTCTCCACCGAGGACGTGGGAAACGCGGCGGCCTTCCTGTGCTCGGACCTCGCCGCCGGCATCACCGGCGAAATCACCTACGTCGACGCCGGCTACAATATTGTCGGCATGGCAGGGCTGGAGTAGGTTTCCGGTTTCCGGAAATTCGGTGGTCCGTAGTCCGTAGTCCGACCACCGACCACCGACTACCGCCCCTACAGCCGCTGCTCGACCACCGTGATCTCGGTGTTTTCTCGCAGCCATTGCAGCAGGCCTTCGAATTCGCGATTGGAGCGAGCGAAGCGAATCTGCTGGCGGGCGCTCCGGCGCTGGGCGTCGTCGGCTTCTGCCGGGCGGCCGGGCGTGACTTCTTCGAGACGCACGACCAGCCAGTTCGAGCCCGATGCAACCAGCTCGTGCACGGGCTCGTCGGAACCCGGCGCCGGCAGGCGGAATATGGAATCCAGTACCGCGCCGCCCAGATCGAAACTGCGCCGCGTGGCTTGCTGCTCTTGGATCTCCAGCGATTCGGTTTCGGCGACCTGCTCCAGGGTCTCGCCGCCCTCCTCGATCCGGGCGACCAGTGCCTCGGCCTCCGCCCGGGCGGCCTCGCGCGCCGCGTCGCGGGTCAGGCGCTCGCGAATTTCGTCGGCAACGTCATCCAGTGGACGGGGTTCTGCGGGCTGGTGCTCGGTCACGCGGACCACGACCGCGTGGTTCCGCTCGATCTCGACCGGCTCGGAAGCTTCGCGCTGCAGCAGCACCAGATCGGAAAAGATCGCTTCCAGCACTCTCGGCTCGGCCAGCACGCCCTCGGCGCTGAAGCGCGAAAACGGCCCGGCCTCCTGCAGTTCCAGGCCCAGGTCTTCGGCGACGTTTTCAAGCCCGGTCGGGTCGGCGTAGATCAGGTCGATCAGCCGCTCGCTCAGTTCGATATACAGGTCGTCGGCGCGTTCCTCGCGGACTTCCTCGAGAATCTGGGCCCGCGCTTCCGCGAAGGTCTGACCGCGCGGCTCTTCGATCTCGCCCAGGCGGATCAGGTGCCAGCCGAATTCGGTCTCCACCGGCCCGGCAATGTCGCCGGCCATGTCGAGATCGTAAAGCGCTTCCTCGAATTCCGGCATCATCACGTCGGGCTCGATCCAGCCGAGATCTCCGCCGGCCGGCGCCGAACCGGGGTCGTCGGAATATTCCCTGGCGAGCGCCTCGAAATCCTCGCCTTCGGCGATTCGCTCACGCAGCGTCTGCGCCAGCTCGCGCGCCTCGGCTTCGCTGCGTTCGTCGCCGGCGGTAATCAGGATGTGCGAAGCCCGGCGCCGCTCCTCGGTCATGAAGCGCGCGCGCGTGGCTTCGTATCGATCGCGCAGGTCCTCTTCTTCGACCTCGATGCTTTCGGCCATGTCGCTGGTATCCAGCTCCACGAATTCGACGCGGACGCGCTCGGGGCGCATGAACTGATCCTGGTTTTCGGCATAGAAGGCTTCGACTTCCTCGCGCGTGACTTCGACCTCGTCGCGATAGGCGCTGCTCGGCAGGGTCAGCATGGAAATCTTTCGTTCTTCCAACTGCACACGCAGCCAGCGATCGACGTCGGCATCGGTGACCAGGACCGAACCGGTCACGCCGGCCGGCAGTTCCTGGACCAGGAGATCGCGGGCAAGATCGCGCTCGAAGGCCGCGACGCTCTGGCCGCTGGCCGCGATCTGCTGACGATATATTTCCGGATCGAACCGGCCCTGGACCTGGAAGGCGGGAATCTGGCGAATCGTGCCGGCGACGGTATTCGGACTGATCGAAAGCCCCATCTCGGCGGCGTGCTGAGACAGCAATCGCCGGTCGATCATGGTTTCGAGGAACTCGCGGCGCGCCTCGGGCTGATTGGCCTGGAGCTCATCGTAGGCATCACCCTGCTGGTCCCGAAGCCGGGCCCGATATCGGGCGAATTCGGTCTGGAATTCCGAGACCGTGATCTCGGTGTCGCCGACCTCGGCCACCGCATCCTGCGGCACGCTCTGGATATAGCTGTCAAGCCCGAAGAACACGAACGGGATGGCGAGCAGCCCGAGGACGAAAATCGCAACGATGCCGGTAACCCGGTCACGAATGGCTTGCAACATAAGGTTTGTTTCCTGCGCAGGCAGACTCTGGAATGCGGCGGTTGAAATAAATCGGGGCGCCGCTTTGGCGCCCCGATTCGATCAATGGCGGAGTGGACGGGACTCGAACCCGCGACCCCCGGCGTGACAGGCCGGTATTCTAACCAACTGAACTACCACTCCTGATACTTCTGGTGGGTGCTGACGGGCTCGAACCGCCGACCCTCGCCTTGTAAGGGCGATGCTCTCCCAACTGAGCTAAGCACCCGGGACGCTGAGCAAGTTATGTTATCGCGTCTTTGAATGCTTTGCCAGCCTTGAACGAAGGCGTTTTCGAAGCCTTGATCTTGATCGTCTCCCCGGTAGCGGGGTTGCGTCCCGTCCGGGCGGCGCGCTTCTTGACCGAAAACGTACCAAAACCGATCAGAGAAACCGTATCTCCCTTTTTCAGCGCCTTTGAAACCGAATCGATCATCGCGTCGAGCGCGCGACCGGCATCCGCCTTGGTGAGGCCAGCATCGTTCGCGATGGCTTCCGTAAGTTCTGATTTATTCATAGTCTAATCTGCTCCAGGTACTTTCTGAGTTATTGGCTTGCGACACCCCTTGGCTTGACACCAGACGGCCGGTCGTTCCCCGTCCCGGCCTTCCCTGCGTGAGATGTTATACCACCCGTACACGCGCATCAACCGGGCAATCGCAAAGATCGAAGCCTTGTTTCCGGCGATCTGCCGGCGCTGGTTCTCAGGGGCTGGAACCCCCCGACAGCTCAAAGCAGCAACGAAGTATATCTGAAATTCGCCGCGGAATCGAACCGCCCGGCGGCTTTTGCCCTGCTGTGCCGGGCATCGACGCCGCCGTGCGGCCGAATCCCGGCCGCACGGCCCGTCAAGCGTGGTCAGTGCGCCCGGGTCGCTTTGTCCTTGTCGATCGCTTCGGTCTTGGCTGCAGTCGAGGTCGAGACCTCGCCGGGTTCCGGACGCGCGACCAGCGCGATGTCCAGCACCTCGTCGATCCACTCGACCGGACGAATGTCCAGGTCCTTCTTGATTCGCTCGGGGATCTCGACCAGGTCCTTCTGGTTTTCCTTCGGAATCAGCACCGTATCGATGCCGCCGCGCAGTGCGGCCAGCAGCTTTTCCTTCAGCCCGCCGATCGGCAGCACCCGGCCCCGGAGCGTGATCTCGCCGGTCATGGCGACATTCGCCCGGATCGGAATGCCGGTCAGCACAGAGACCAGCGCGGTCACCATCGCGATGCCGGCGCTGGGGCCGTCCTTGGGCGTGGCGCCTTCGGGCACGTGGATGTGCAGATCGCGCTTCTGATGGAAGTCGGTGTCCAGCCCCAGCGCTTCAGAGCGCGAGCGCACGACCGACAGTGCCGCGGTGACCGACTCCTGCATCACCTCGCCGAGCTGACCGGTCTGGGTCAGCTTGCCCTTGCCCGGCACCGCATTGGCCTCGATCTGCAGCAGTTCGCCGCCGACCTCGGTCCACGCCAGGCCGGTGACCTGACCGATCTCGTCGCGCTCTTCGGCGCGGCCGAAGCGATGCCGGCGCACGCCGAGATACTTGTCCAGGTTGCGCGTGGTGATCTGGCGCTTGGCCAGCTTCTTGTCCAGGCTGAGCTCCTTGACCACCTTGCGGCAGATCTTGGCCAGCTCGCGCTCGACGTTGCGCACGCCCGCCTCGCGGGTGTAATAGCGAATGATGTCGGTGATCGCGGTATCGCTGACCGTCAGCTCTTCATCCTTCAGGCCGTGCTGCTCCCTCTGCTTGGGCAGCAGGTACTTGCGCGCGATGTTGAGCTTCTCGTCCTCGGTGTAGCCGGGGATCCGGATGATTTCCATCCGGTCGAGCAGCGGCGCCGGGATGTTCAGCGAATTGGCCGTGGCCAGGAACATGACTTCGGAAAGATCGTAGTCGACTTCCAGGTAATGGTCGCTGAAGGTATTGTTCTGTTCCGGGTCCAGCACTTCGAGCATCGCCGAAGACGGATCGCCGCGGAAATCCATGCTCATCTTGTCGAGTTCGTCGAGCATGAACAGCGGATTTCGCGTGCCCACCTTGGACATGTTCTGCACGACCCGGCCGGGCATGGAACCGATGTAGGTCCTGCGGTGGCCACGAATTTCGGCCTCGTCGCGGATGCCGCCCAGGCTCATGCGAATGAACTCGCGGCCGGTCGCGCGTGCAATCGAGCGGCCCAGCGAGGTCTTGCCCACACCGGGCGGGCCGACCAGGCACAGGATCGGTCCGCGCAGTTTCTTGACGCGTTTCTGCACGGCCAGGTACTCGAGGATGCGCTCCTTGACGCGCTCCAGGCCGTAGTGGTCGGCCTCGAGGATGTCCTCGGCGCGCTTGAGGTCGTGGCGGACCTTGCTGCGCTTCTTCCACGGCACGGCCAGCATCCAGTCGAGGTAGTTGCGCACCACCGTGGCCTCGGCCGACATCGGCGACATCATCTTGAGCTTGTTGAACTCGCTCTTGCACTTTTCCAGCGCTTCGGCCGGCATGCCGGCCTGTTCGATGCGCTGTTCGAGATCGCCCAGGTCGTTGCCGGATTCGTCCAGGTCACCCAGTTCCTTCTGGATGGCCTTCATCTGTTCGTTGAGGTAGTACTCGCGCTGGCTCTTCTCCATCTGGGTCTTGACCCGGCCGCGGATGCGCTTTTCGAGCTTGAGCACGTCGATCTCGCCTTCGATCAGCGCCATCAGGCGCTCCATGCGCTCGCGCAGGTCGGCGGTCTCGAGAATCTGCTGCTTGTCCTCGATGCGAATGCCGAGGTGGGCGGCGATCGTGTCGGCCTGGCGGCTCGGGTCATGAATGCCCGACAGCGTGGTCAGCAGCTCGACCGGAATCTTGCGGCTGAGCTTGACGTACTGCTCGAACAGGCTCAACAGGCTGCGCGAGGTGACTTCCAGCGCCTCGCTGTCTTCGTCCTCGGCCTGCGGCACCGCTTCCCAGGTGCCGGCCAGGTAGCCTTCGTCCTCGTTGAGGTCTTTCACGCGCACCCGCTCGACGCCCTCGACCAGCACCTTGGTGGTGCCGTCGGGCAGGCGCAGCATCTGCAGGATGGTCGCCAGCGTGCCGTACTCGAACAGGTCTTCGGGCGCCGGCTCCTCGGTTTCGGGCGACTTCTGCGTGACCAGCAGGATGCGCTTGTCGACGTTCATCGCTTCGTCCAGTGCGCTGACCGAACGCTCGCGGCCGACGAACAGCGGAATCACCATGTGCGGATAGACCACCACGTCGCGCAGGCTCAACACCGGCGTGGGCTGACGCGTGGATTCGACGGGTAGATCGGGTGTCTTGGAGCTTGCCATCAATAATTTCTCACAGGGCGCGGCGATGCGCCACTTTAACGGGGTTCAGCCTCGGATATTGGCGCCGCCGGGGACGGATTCAAGCAATACGGGTCGTTGATTCGAGCAGCGACAGGTTCGCCTGGACGGGACAATCCGGTGTGAAAGGCGCCGCCACTCGCCGTCAGGGCGCGGCTGCCGGTGGCCGCCGGCGCGCAGGATCCGCAGTGTACGCAGTTGTACATGAGGAATCCGGACGCGGTCAGGCGGTCGCTGGCGGCGTTCACCAGGGCTTTAGTCAGGAGTCGCCGGAGGCGCGCTTGTTCCCTTCGTAGATCATGTACGGCTCGGCCTCGCCGTTGATCACCGCTTCGTCGACCACGATCTTGACCACGTTCTCGGTCGAAGGCAGGTCGTACATACTGTCGAGCAGCACGTTTTCCATGATGGTTCTCAGGCCGCGGGCGCCGGTCTTGCGGTCCATCGCCCGGCGCGCGATGGCGCTCAGCGCGTCGTCGCGCACCTCCAGCTCGCAATGCTCCATCTCGAACAGCTTCTTGAACTGCTTGATGACCGCGTTCTTGGGCTCGACCAGGATGCGTACAAGCGTTTCCTCGTCGAGCTCGCGCAGGGTGGCGACCACCGGCAGGCGACCGACGAACTCGGGGATCAGACCGTAGCGGATCAGGTCTTCGGGTTCCACCGTCGCGACCAGCTCGGACGGGTTGTAGTCGCTCTTGCCCTTGACCTGGGCGCGGAACCCGATGCCGGCAGCCTCGGAACGGTCCTGGATGACCTTGTCCAGGCCGGCGAACGCGCCGCCGACGATGAACAGCATGTTGCGCGTGTCGACCTGCAGGAACTCCTGCTGCGGATGCTTGCGCCCGCCCTGCGGCGGGACCGAGGCCATGGTGCCCTCGATCAGCTTGAGCAGCGCCTGCTGCACGCCCTCGCCGGACACGTCGCGGGTGATCGACGGGTTCTCGGCCTTGCGCGAGATCTTGTCGATTTCGTCGATGTAGACGATCCCGGACTGAGCCTTCTCGACGTCGTAGTCGCACTTCTGCAGCAGCTTCTGGATGATGTTCTCGACGTCTTCGCCGACGTAGCCGGCCTCCGTCAGCGTCGTCGCATCGGCAATCGTGAACGGCACGTTGAGCATGCGCGCCAGCGTTTCGGCCAGCAGCGTCTTGCCCGAGCCGGTGGGCCCGATCAGCAGGATGTTGCTCTTGGCCAGCTCGACGTCTTCGCGATGCTTGTAGGATTCCAGCCGCTTGTAGTGGTTGTAGACGGCGACCGAAAGCACGCGCTTGGCCTGCGGCTGCCCGATCACGTACTCGTCGAGAAATTCGTGGATTTCCTTCGGCGTGGGCAGGCGCTCGCGCTCGCTCATGCTCGCGTCTTCGAGCTCCTCGCGGATGATGTCGTTGCAAAGCTCGACGCACTCGTCGCAGATGTAGACGCTGGGGCCGGCGATCAGCTTGCGCACCTCGTGCTGGCTCTTGCCGCAAAAGGAGCAATACAACACCTTGTTATCGCTGGAAGTTTCGCTCATGACTCTCTATTCGAACTGATTCGCTGCCGATGGTAACCCAAAACCGGGGGGCGCGACGTCAAGCCGCACCCACGCAAGGCACGAAAACGCGCCGCGGCGGCAAACGCGGCGCGGCGGCAATGGCGTACACGCGGGAACGGGCGGCAGACTGCCGCAGGGCCGCAGGCGCGGCCCGCCGGAATGGTCAGTCGTCGCCTTCGCGGCTTTCGAGCACGTGATCGATCAGGCCGTATTCGGCGGCCTCGGAAGCGGCCATGAACTTGTCGCGGTCGGTGTCGCGCTCGATGGTTTCCATCGACTGGCCGGTGTGATGTTGCAGGATGCGGTTGAGCTGCTCCTTCATCTTCAGGATCTCGCGCGCATGGATGTCGATATCCGAGGCCTGGCCCTGGAACCCGCCCAGCGGCTGGTGGATCATCACGCGCGAATGCGGCAGCGCGTAGCGCTTGCCGTTGCAGCCGGCGCCCAGCAGCAGCGCACCCATGCTGGCGGCCTGGCCGATGCACATGGTCGATACGTCCGGCTGGACGAACTGCATGGTGTCGTAGATCGCCATGCCGGCGGTCACCGAACCCCCGGGCGAATTGATGTAGACGTTGATGTCCTTTTCCGGGTTTTCGCTTTCCAGGTACAGCAACTGGGCCACGATCAGGTTGGCCGCGTAGTCCTCGATCGGTCCGACCACGAAGATGACCCGCTCCTTGAGCAGGCGCGAATAGATGTCGTAGGCGCGTTCGCCGCGAGCGGACTGCTCGACGACCATCGGCACCAGGTTGAGGGCCTGTTCGTTCATGCAGATTCCATCAGTTGCTTGAATGAGATTTCGTTGTCGCTGACCCTGGCGTTGTCCAGGACCCAGTCGACCACCTGTTCTTCCAGCACGCCGTTTTCGATCTGGCCGACGAGCTGCTCGTTTTGCTTGTAGAGCTCGATGACCTCGGCCGGATTCTCGTAGGTCTCGGCAATTTCGGCGATCCGCGCATCGACGCGTTCGGGATCGATTTCAAGGTCGTGCTGGCGCGCGATCTCGGCCAGCAGGAAACCCAGCCGCACGCGCCGCTCGGCGCCCGGGCGCAGCTGTTCTTCGGGCAGATTGACCTGCTCGCCGTACTGCTGGCGTAGCTGGGCCTGCATCTGCTGCAGTTCCTGTTGAACGGCCGACTCGGGCAGGCTGAAATCGGCATAGCGCTCGGCCAGGCCGTCGGTCACCGCCTTCTTGAGCCGGTTCGTGCGCGCGCCGCGCATTTCGCGCTCGAGGTTCTTGCGCACGTCGACGCGCATCTGCTCCATGCCGTCTTCGATGCCGAATTCGCGCGCGAACTCGTCGTCGGCCTCGGGCATTTCGGAAGCCTCCACGGCATCGACCGCGATATGCACCTCGGCGGTGTTGCCGCCCAGCTCGGGGTCGCCGAAGTCTTCGGGAAATTCCAGCTCGACGGTCTTCTCGTCGCCGGCTTCCACGCCGGTCAGGGCCTGCTCGAAGCCTTCGAACAGCGCGCCACTGCCCAGCACCGGCTGCAGGTTGTGCTCGCCTTCTTCCGGCACGCGCCGGTCGCCGACCCGGGCGTGGAAGCGGATGCTCACGCGGTCGCCTTCAGCGGCCGGGCGGCCGGCGTCGGACCAGCTGCGGCGCTGCTCGCGCAGGGTCTGGATCATGTCGTCGACGTCGGATTCGCCGATTTCGACGACCGGACGCTCGATTTCCAGGTCGGAGACCTCGATGTCCGGCAGTTCCGGGAACACCTCGACGTCGGCGGTGAAGCGGAACGCCTCGCCATCGGCTTCGTCGTCGGGATTCAGGCTGGAAACGCCGGCCACCCGCAGTTCCTGCTCGGTGATCGCTTCCTGCAACGCGGTCTGCATCGCCTCCTGCAGGACTTCCTGGCGCACCTGGGCGCCATAGCGCTGGCGGACCACATTCAGCGGCACCTTGCCCGGACGAAAGCCCTTCAGGCGCACCTGGCGGCGCAATTCATCGAGACGTCCGGAGACCTTCTGATCGATCTGCTCGGCCGGCAATTCAACCGTCAGGCGGCGACCCAGGTCACCGGTTTTTTCCATGGATACCTGCATTGGAGATTCAGCTCGCTTGTTCGGTGGTCGTGATCGTTCAATCGGGGAAGCCGGCACAGCAACGTGGCGTGCGGGCTGCGCCGGATGCAAATGGTGGGCCGTGTAGGACTCGAACCTACAACCAATGGATTAAGAGTCCACTGCTCTACCAATTGAGCTAACGGCCCGTGTCGCTTGTGTGTCGCGCGCCGATGCCGGTACACGGCCGGGCGCGATCGTGCGGACCCGCGACGGCCCATCGGCCGGCCGCGGCCGCCTGCCGCCGCGCGGTTGACCGCCGCGGTGGCTGAAAATGGGGTGGACGATGGGATTTGAACCCACGACCGCTGGAGCCACAATCCAGTGCTCTACCCCTGAGCTACGCCCACCATTGTAAAGCCGTCTATTGTAAACCGCGTAACCGGCCGGGCCCGCAGGACCGGATGAACCGGTGGCGCGCCTGGCAGGACTCGAACCTGCAACCCTCGGCTTAGAAGGCCGATGCTCTATCCGGTTGAGCTACAGGCGCAGGCTCTGTTTCGCGACCGTTTCGCGACCCGTGTTCGGCGACGGGCGGTCGCCCGAATCCTGCCCGACCGACTACCCGGCGCTTCCGGCCGAATCGAGCGCTGTGACCGCGCTCGGCGCAGCTGGTCGGGGTGGCAGGATTCGAACCTGCGACCTACTGCTCCCAAAGCAGTTGCGCTACCAGGCTGCGCTACACCCCGGCTAGCCGTCTAGTATGGCCGATTTTGGCCTTTGGAGTCAACGAAAGTTATCGCATTGCGGCAAATTCATCGGCCGGTCCGGCGCCGCGAGCCCGTTGACCCACCGGTCAGGCATTGCCGGCGCCCTCCATACCCTCGGTCAGGTAGGTATTCTTCAAGCGTACATAGTGCTCTGCGGAATAGCCGAGCATCTCGAGTTCCCGGTCGGTCAGCCGACGCACCGCTTCGGCCGGCCGCCCGCGATAGAGCCAGCCCGATTCGAGTCGCTTGCCCGGGCTGACCAGGCTGCCGGCAGCCAGCATCACATCGCTTTCCAGCTCGGCGCCGTCGAGCACCAGCGCGCCCATCCCGACCAGGCAGCGATCGCCGATGGTGCAGGCATGCAGCACCGCGGCGTGCCCCACCGTGACGTCCGCGCCGACGATCAGCGGGAGGCCCCCCGGGGTGAACGGGCCGTCGTGGGTCACGTGACCGATGACGCCGTCCTGGATGTTGCTGCGCGCACCGATCTCGATCGAATTGACGTCGCCGCGCAGTACCACGTTCGGCCAGACCGAGACATCCTCGTCCAGGATGACCGCGCCGATCACCGTGGCGGCCGGATCCACCCAGACCCGGGCCCCGCAGCGCGGCGCGACCTGGTTGAACGTTCGAACTGATGAACCCATCGTCTTTCCTCGCTTGCTGGCGCCGCGCGCCGGAACATTTATTCACAGTGTCACGCGACAGTCAAAAAAACAGCGGCTTGTTGTCAATTTCCCAGATAGTCGGTCAGGAAAATCTCGCAATACACGGATTATTATACAAAAACCCAAGCATGACCGCTAATTGACCAATCCGCAGGGATGACCGCGTTGAGGGTGATGCACCGTTCCTTGAACGGTTTGCACACATGGTTATCCACAGATGCTGTGGATAACGCGCCGGCACCATCCGCGGGCAGGCACCGGTACAATAACGCACTTCGTCTCCCGGCTTCCCGACCCCTGTCGATCACATGCGCGCGCACATCGAAGAACTCATTCACCAGGCCGTGGGATATCTCAAGCGGGACGGCAAGCTGCCGCGCGATGTCGAACCCGAGTTCCAGGTCGACCAGCCGCGCGATCCCGCGCACGGCGACTATGCCTGCAACATCGCGCTGATCCTGGCCCGCACGGTCGGGCGCAAGCCGCGCGAAATCGCCGAAATGATCGTCGCCCGGCTGCCGGGCTCCAAGCGCGTGCGCCAGGTCGATATCGCCGGACCGGGATTCCTGAACTTCTTCGCCAGCGACCATCACCTGCGCACGGTCGTGCGCGAAGTGCTGGCCGCCGGCGAGCGCTACGGCCACCGGCGTCCCGGCGACAAGGAAGATGCGCTGGCCGAATACGTCAGCGCCAATCCGACCGGCCCGCTGCACGTGGGACACGGCCGCGGGGCCGCCTACGGCGCCTCGGTGTCGGCCATCCTCGCCGCCGCCGGACACCGGGTGACGCGCGAGTACTACGTCAACGACCACGGCCGCCAGATGGACATCCTGGCGACCTCGGTCTGGATCCGCTACCTGGAACTGTGCGGCGAATCGCCGCGCTTCCCCGACAACGGCTACCGCGGCGACTATATCTACGACATCGCGCGCACGGTGCGCAGCCGCCACGGCGACAAGCTGCGCCATCCGTGGCGCGTGGTGTCCGACGGGATTCCGCCCGACGCCTCCGAAGGCGAAAACGGCGACAAGGAAGCACACATCGATGCGCTGATCAAGCGCGCCCGGGAGCTGCTGGGCGAACGCGGCTACCAGTCGTGCTTCGGGATCGCGCTGGAAACCATGCTCGCCGACATTCGCGAGGACCTGGAAGAATTCGGCGTGGTGTTCGACCGCTGGTTCTCCGAGCGCGAACTCGACGACAGCGGCGCGCTCGAGCGCGCCCTGCAGCGGCTGGAGGCCGGCGGCTGGACTTATACCGAAAGCGGCGCGCGCTGGTTCCGCTCGTCCGCGCTCGGCGACGACAAGGACCGCGTGGTGGTGCGCGAAAACGGCCGCACCACCTACTTCGCCTCCGATATCGCCTACCTGCTCGACAAGCTGGAGCGCTGTCCGGGCAAGCTGATCTACATCTTCGGCGCCGACCACCACGGCTACGTGCCGCGGCTCAAGGCGGCCGCACGCGGGCTGGGCGAGGATCCCGACCGGCTGGAATTTCCGCTGGTGCAGTTCGCCGTGCTCTACCGCGGCGGCGAAAAGATCCAGATGTCGACCCGCTCCGGCGAATTCACCACGCTCAGGCAATTGCGCGAGGAAGTCGGCAACGACGCCGCGCGCTATTTCTACATCATGCGCTCGCACGATCAGCACCTGGATTTCGACCTCGACCTGGCCAAGTCGCACGCCAACGAAAACCCGGTGTTCTACGTCCAGTACGCCCACGCGCGCATCCACAGCATCTTCCGCCAGCTCGACGGGCGCGGCATGAAGCACAACCCGGCCATCGGCGACGCCGCGCTCAAACGGCTCACCGAGGACCATGAAAGGGCGCTGATGCAGGCGCTGGGGCGCTGGCCCGAAATCATCGAGGCGGCCGCGCGCCGCCGCGCGCCGCACGACGTCGCCCACTACCTGCACGACCTGGCCAGCCAGTTCCATACCTACTACAACGCCGTGGCGATCCTGGTCGACGACGACGACCTGCGCAACGCCCGGCTCAACCTGATCAGCGCGGTGCGTCACGTCATCGCCGGCGGACTGGCCCTGATCGGCGTCGGCGCACCGGAGCAGATGTAATGGCGCGCAAGCAGGCAAGACGCGGTTCCGGCGCATCGGCGAGCCTGTTCAGCTTCGTCGCCGGGCTGGCCTGCGGACTGGGACTGGCGCTGCTGGCATGGCTGGGCGGCTACCTGCCGCGCGGCGACGAGGCCGGCGCCGGCCCGCCGAGCGGGCGCGACGACCCGCCCATCATCGAGTCGCGCGGCGAGGGCGAGCCGCGCGAGCGCGACGACCGCTACGACTTCTTCACGGTATTGCCCGAAATCGAGGTGGTCGTGCCCAACCGCGAGATCGAACAGCGCGCACGCGACAACCCCGAGCAGCCGGCCACGCCGGCCGGCGGCAGCTACCTGATCCAGGCCGGCTCGTTCCGCTCGGCCGAAGACGCCGAGGCGATCAAGGCCGAGCTGGCCATGTTCGGCATGGTCGCCCGGGTCCAGAGCGTGACGGTCAACGGCGAGAGCTGGCACCGCGTCCGGCTGGGCCCGTACGACACCGCGCGCGCGGCCGACAGCGCCCGACGCGAACTCCGCGAGCAGGGGTTCGAGTCGATCGTGCTCAGCGACGGTTGATGCACGCAAGCCGCTGACCAACCGGTCCCACAGGGCAGGAAACTCCACCCGGGGAACAGCCATGACCGACACCGCACCCAGACCCGCGCTGATGCTGCCCGGCGGTGGGGCGCGCGGCGCCTACCAGGTCGGCGTGCTCAGGGCGCTGGCCGAATACCTCCCGGCCACGCAATTGCCGTTTCGCATCGTCGCCGGCACCTCGGCCGGCGCCATCAACGCCGCGGTCATGGCCAGCCACGCCGAGGACTTCGCCTACGGCGCCGAACGGCTTGCGCAGTTCTGGGGCAACTTCCACTGCCACCACATCTACTGCACCGGCTGGATGCACAACATGGGCACCGGGCTGCACTGGCTGGCGTCCATGACGCTGGGCGGGCTGGGCGTCGCCAACCCGAAGTCGCTGCTCGACAACCGGCCGCTGGGAGAACTGCTCGAAGCCGAGCTCGACACCGCCGGCATCCAGCGCGCCATCGACCGGGACCTGCTCGACGCCGTCATGGTCACCGCCTCGGGCTACGCAACCTCGCGCGCGGTCACTTTCTTTCAGGGCCGCGACGAAATCACCGAATGGTCGCGCTACCGGCGGGCCGGGGTCCGCACGAAGATCGATCACCGCCACCTGCTGGCCAGCGCCGCGCTGCCGGTGCTGTTCCCGGCCCAGCGGATCGGCAACGAATACTTCGGCGACGGTGGCATGCGCCACACCACTCCGCTGAGCCCGCCCATCCACATGGGCGCCGACCGACTGCTCATCATCGGCACGCGCGACGAACACCAGGATCCCGAGCCCGCAGTCTGCGAACGCTACCCGTCACTGGGCGAAATCGGCGGCTACCTGCTCGACGTCATCTTCATGGACTACCTCAACAACGACCTGGCCCGATTGAAAAGAATCAACCGCACGCTGGAACACGTGCCCGAAGACCGTCACGCGGACACCGGCCTGCGCCAGGTCGAGGCGCTGCTCATCCAGCCCAGCGAAGATCTCAGGGAAATCTCCAACCGCCACATGCACCGCATCCCGGCCAGCATCAAGACGCTGATGCGCGGCGTCGGCGCCTGGGGTCCGGGCCGCCTGCCCAGCTACCTGCTGTTCGAAGCCGAATTCAGCCGCGAACTCATCGAACTCGGTTACAAGGACGGCCTCGCCCGGCGCGACGACGTACGACGGTTGATGGGGGTCGCGGAGTAGGTTCGTCGTTTCGAAAGATGGTTTCGGGTTTCCGGTAGCGCCCGGAGGCAGCCGAGGGGAACATACAAGCCAGCCCTGCTGGCGAGGGACTTTCCAAACGGCAACCCGCCCCGGAAACCCGAACCCGTATCTTCAGACCTTGACCCGCCCGCGCAGAATGTCGGCGAACATCACCCAATCGCCGGCCAGGCTGTAGAGGGGATACTTGAACGTGGCCGGCCTGTTCTTCTCGAAGATGAAATGCCCCAGCCAGGCAAACCCGTACCCGGCCACCGGCATCGCCAGCAGCCACCACGGCGAGACCAGGATGCCCGCCGCCAGCGCGACCAGCACCAGCCAGCTGCCGATGAAATGCATCCGCCGGCAGTTGGTATCTGCGTGCTCGGCCAGGTAGTAGGGATAAAACTCGCGAAAACTCGAAAACGACTCGGACATGGATCGGCACCCGGGCAAAGGCTGTGGAGCGGCTTCGAAAAAATATCACGCGCGCGAATTCACGTCCAGAATCGCCGCTTGGGCGGAATTGAAGCCGCAATCGCGTCCCGACGTCGACGGCCGCCCGACCGAAGAGATCCCGGAACCTTCAGCCTTCGCGACAGCGCAGGTTGAGCCAGTGACCGGTGATCAGGCCCAGGCCGCCCAGGGAAGTGACCATTGCAATCCATCCCGGGCCGACGACATGGTTCTGCTCCAGCACCGCAGCAAGCACCAGCAGCGCGAGCCCGATGCCGGCCGGCATCCACATGCGCATGTTGCGGTGCTGCATGAAGCCCAGGCCGAACGCCAGCAGGCTGACCGGGAGGATGACCGCCAGCAGCACCAGGTGGAACACCGCGTGGCTGAACACCCCGACCGAAGCAATCGGCGCGACAAACAGCGCCAGCGGCAGCGCGAGGCACTGCAGCAGGCAAAAAGCGGAAATGCCGATGCCGATCCGGTCGAGCACACCGGTCGGGAAGTCGCGCTGGCGTGGTTTCAAGACTGCGGCCATCGTCGGGTGAGAACCAATCAAAACGTAATGATATAACATTTTGGGGCGCGGCGCGAAGCGTCTGCGCGATTGGCCGGATGGCGCCTCACGCTGGTTCCTGCGCTACCTCGAGCCATTCGAAGTCGCAGGTGCTTCCCGGCAATTGCTGATTCAAATCGCGCCTTATTCATAAAACAATCACACAAATCTCACCTTTCTCTCAGAACTCCTGAAACGCTGTCGCTCATTGTCTGCTGTACGCGGCGTCAAACCGATGCCGCACAACACAGGCAATAGGAGAATCACCATGTTGCACAATCTGAAAAATCGGCTTTCCGGCCACGCCACCCCCTGGATCGGCGCCGTGGCAATCGCCATACCGCTGGCCGCCAGCCCGATTGCTTTCGCGCAGGGCCAGTCTGCGTCTGCCGGCGGGTCAGGCCATTCAACTCTGACCGAAGAGTTCGGTTGCATTGACGTATGGAACGACATGCCTCCGCAAAACGGCCCCACCTGTGACGAGGTCGATGGCGTGGCCACGCTCAGGATACGTTCGGATCACTCTTTCACCATTCAGGCGATGGCCGACGGGTTCGAACCGGGCCATGCCGTTACCCTCTGGGTCTTTGACGGCACTGGAGCCGGAGGATTCGCAGCTGGCGGCCTCGCCGGGGGCAAAGGACAGGTGGCGTTCTCGTCCAACAACTGCATTCATCCGGAAGATCCCGGCCCGGTCAACAACGGTTTCGTACCGGGGAATGCACCAGAATGCGATCTGGTCGACCTGGCAGCGGAGAACACCGCGCCGGACTTTTTCGGCGAAGACTGGGTCGGTGGACTGAACGTCTTCCTGCTCGACCACGGCCCGTGGACGCCCGGAAACATGGAGGCACGCTGGACCACGCAGGGCCTTTTCTTCACCAACGCGTCGGCGACCTTCGACCTCGAGGACTAAGGGCAGTCCGTAAACCGAGCCCCGCCCCGGCGCCGCCGGTGCGGGGCTTTGCGGGATTGCTGAACCTGACGCAGGAACGGTCGCTTCCGACGTATTCATCAATGATCCGGTCAGGCGCAATCCGGCAAATCGCGATCATCATTATCGACACTAATCAGGGAGATCGAAGACCATGCACGACGAACACGACCCGAAAAGGGCAAGCGTTGAAATGTTCAGGCCGCAACGAGGCCTGGTCTCCGGCGGCTTGCTTTTGACCGCCGCCGCGCTGGCGTGCGGCCTTTCCGGCCCGGTTTCCGCGCAGCAGCAGCCGCCGCCCGGCGTCTGCATGCTACTCGGCACGCTCGGCGTCGACACCGGCAACTGTGAGCCGCAGCCGGATACGGTCCTTGGCGTGGAAGTCGCTGTACCCGAGCGCCTGAAAGACGGTGACGAGTTCACCACGTCGCTGCCGCAGCTGATACGCCAGGGCGGCATTCTGTTCAACGCGAACTGGACGGCGCAGGAAGGCGGCGGACGTCCGGGCCTGACCGGCACCGGCGCACCGCTTGCCGATTCCGGGTCGCCGCTCGAGTTCCCGCGCAACATGAACCGCGTGTCGGCCCCGGACGCCAACAGCTGCGGCGGTTGCCACAACCTGCCGCGCTCCGGCGGCGGCGGCGATTTCGTCACCAACGTGTTCGTCCTCGGCCAGCGCTTCGACTTCGCCACTTTCGACGCGCTCAGCGACGACGAAATCGGCTTCGAAACCCGCGGCGCGTTCGACGAAAACGGCGAGCCGGTGACCCTCCAGGGCATCGCCAACTCGCGCGCCACACTCGGCATGTTCGGCTCCGGCTACATCGAAATGGTCGCCCGCCAGATGACCGCCGACCTGCAGGCCATCCGCGACGGCATCGCGCCCGGCGGCTCGGCCGAACTGATCAGCAAGGGCATTTCCTTCGGCACGCTGGCGCGCAACGCCGACGGCAGCTGGGATACCTCGGCGACCGAAGGCTTCGTTCCGCCCAGCCTGGCGAGCGCCGGCCCGGGTTCCCCGCCCAACCTGATCATCCGCCCGTTCCACCAGGCCTCGGCGGTGATCTCGCTGCGCCAGTTCACAAACAACGCAATGAACCACCACCACGGCATCCAGGCGCGCGAGCGCTTTGGCGAAGGCGACCACGACGGCGACGGTTTCGACAACAACCTGAGCGTCGCCGACGTGACCGCGATCACCACTTGGCAGGCGCAGCTCGAAGTGCCCGGGCGCGTGATTCCGCGCAACGCGGTCATCGAAGACGCTGTTGCCAACGGCGAGCAGTTGTTCCTTGACATCGGTTGCGCCGACTGCCACACGCCGGCGCTGCCGCTGACCGACCAGGGTTGGGTGTTCACTGAGCCGAACCCCTACAACCCGAACGGCAACCTGCAGCCCGGCGAGTATCCGACTTTCGAAATGGACCTGTCCGACAACCGACTCGACCAGCCGCGCCTGCCGGTGCAGGGCGATACCGTCTGGGTTCCGGCATTCACCGACATGAAGGTCCACGACATCACCAGCGGTCCGGACGACCCGAACTGCGAAGAGCTCGACATGCACTTCCCGGCGGGCTCGGCGGAATTCAACGCGGGCAACTGCCGCTTCCTCACCAAGAAGCTGTGGGGTACGGCCAACGAACCGCCTTACTTCCATCACGGCTTGTTTACCACGATGCGCGAGGCCATCGAAGCACATCGAGGCGAGGCGCTGGACGCGTACCAGCAGTGGTCCGGACTCGACGATTACGGCCGCAACTCGATCATCGAGTTCCTCAAGACGCTCCAGCTGCTGCCGGAAGGCACGACCGCGCTGGTCGTCGACGAGAAAGGCAAGCCGCGCAACTGGGATTC
>JAGXKW010000044.1 GCA_018334995.1 Wenzhouxiangellaceae bacterium | reverse complement strand
GACGCCGCGCGGCCGCTCGCCCTGGAGCGGCGACCTGTACGGTTACGGCTGGTTCATCACCGACCTCGCCGGCGAGCGCGCCTACTACGGCCGCGGCTACGGCGGCCAGATGCTCTACGTGGTGCCGTCGGCGGCGCTGACCGTGGTGGTGACCTCGCGTTCGGTACCGCCGTCGGAAGGCGGCGGCTACGTGCGCCGGTTGCACCGGCTGGTCGAGGGTCTTATCGAGGGTTGAGCCGAGACGATGGCCGATATACTGGCGGCCCGTTTCCGATATCCATCGACCCGCCATGGCGCGAAAATCCAGAATGAGACCCAGCAAGGGCCAGCCGGCCGCGCCCGCCGATGACGAATCCGAAGTCGATCGGGGCCCGAGCAAGACCGCGCTGAAGGCCGAAGACCAGGCGCGCCAGGACCTGGGCGCCGCCCTGGCCGAGCTTCCGGCCGGTCGCCTGGCCGAGCTGCACATGCCCGAAGACCTTCGCCAGGCGCTTGCCGATTACCGCGCCATCACCGCCCACGGGGCGAAGAAGCGCCAGCGCAAGTACCTGGGGCGGTTGCTGCGCAACGTCGATGTCGAACCGTACGAACGTGAAGTCGAAAATTTCGCCGCCGGCAACAAGGCCGAGGCGCGCGCGCTGCACCGCGTCGAGCGCTGGCGCGCCGAACTGGTCGCCGACGACGCCGCGCTCACCCGCTGGATGGCCGAACACCCGGATACCGACGTCCAGCATCTGCGAAGCCTGGTGCGCGCGGCGCGCAAGCAGGAAGCCTCGGCCGCGCCGTCGGACCGCCACGGGAAGGCGTATCGCGAGTTGTTCAAGTTCATCCGCGGACACCTGGAGCGCTCCGCCGCATCGAGGCTTGCCTAGTGGCGCACCACCTATCGGGCGCCAGCACCGCGCACCTTGCGGCTCGTCGGGGCCCCTTCACATCTTCTTCGGGAACGGTGATAATTTCCCGCTGGTGAAAACCTTCAACACAAGAATGGGAGAGTTGATTTGATGATCAGAAGCGTGATCGGAATGGCGCCAATCGCGCTGGCGCTGACCGCACTTGCGGCAATCGAGCCGGTCCTCGCGCAGCGCGCCGGTCAGAGCGTCAGCGTCCAGTACGGCATCGTCACTGGCGCCCAGGATGTCGAGCTGAAATCGGGTGCGGTCCCGGCCGGTGCCGTGGTCGGAGGTACCATCGGACTGATTTCGGCATCCGACAAGCGGTCGAGCAAGAAGGTCCGCAACGCGGTCATCGGCAGCGCCGCGGGCGCGGCCCTGGGCCGTCCCGGCCGGGGGTCGAGGAATGGCGTGGTGTATTCGGTACAGACCGGCAATGCCGGCATGGTAGAAGTCGTATCCGACCAGCGTGAAATCCGTATCGGTGATTGCGTGGCCGTCGAGCAGGTCCGGGATACGGCGAACGTTCGCCGGGTCACGCCGGCGTACTGCGACGCTGCCAACGAACAAGCCGTTGCGGCCGTCGAGGAGGTCGCGCACGCCGAAGCCGAGCAATGTCAGCAGGCCAAGCGGCTGCTGGTGGAAGCCGAGACCCAGGAAGCCGTCGAACTCGCTTCGCTCAAGATAAAGCTCCTGTGCGCCGACTGAAAGACTGTCCCATGACCATCCGCGACGCTGCCCGGAAATGGTGCCAACGCGCATCGACGATCGGCCTGGCGTGCCTGGCCGCCGGCATGCTGCTGGCCGCCGCTGATACGCTGGCCCAGGAAGACCAGCTCGACCTCGACGTGACGGCGCCGTGGACGGGCGACTTGCCGGGCATGCTCGAAAGGCGGGTCGTTCGCGTACTGGTGCCCTACAGCCGGACGCTGTACTTCCTCGATGGTCCGGACCAGCGCGGCATCGTCTACGAGATCATGGACGAATTCGAGAACGTGCTCAACCAGGGTTCGTCGCGCAACGGGATGGGGATCAGCGTGATGTTCCTGCCCACGACGCGCGACCAGCTGTTGCCGGCGCTGATCGACGGCCGCGGCGACGTCGCGGCGGCGAACCTGACGATCACGCCGCAGCGCCGGGAACGGGTCGCCTTCACCCGTCCGCTCGGCCGCAACGTCGCGGAAGTGGTCGTGGGCCATTCGGAATCAAGCACGCCGGGCACGCTTTCCGACCTGAGCGGACAAACCGTCCTGCTGAACCCGCAGAGCAGCTATTTCGAGCATCTGCAGACGCTCAACCGGGAGCTGGAGTCGGCGGGCAAAGCGCCGGTCGAGGTGCACCCGGCGCCCGACCATTTCGAGACCGAAGACATTCTCGAGATGATCAACGCCGGGCTCGTGGACTACACCGTCGCCGACAACTACATTGCCCGGTTCTGGGCCCAGGTGCTGCCCCGGATCCGGATACATGAAGACGTCGCGCTGAGCGAAGGCAACGAAATCGCGTTTGCCGTGCGCCGGGATGCCGATGAATTCAGGCAGGTGCTCAACGGTCATCTGGACAGCGCCCGAAAGGGCACGTTGCTGGGCAATATCCTGTTCGACCGGTATTACCGCGATACCCGTTTCGTCACCGGCGCGACCCAGTCCAAGGCGCGCCGGCGTTTTTTCGAGCTGGCCCAGCTGTTTCGCAAATACGCCGAACAAAACGAGCTCGACTGGCTGATGATCGCGGCCCAGGGCTACCAGGAATCGCGCCTGGACCACAGCGTCGTCAGCCCGGCCGGGGCCGTGGGCGTGATGCAGCTGCTGCCGGCCACGGCCGCGGACATGGGGATCGACGACATTACCGACCTGGAAAGCAACGTCCTGGCAGGCGCCAGGTATGTGCGCTACCTGATCGACAATTTCTTCAGCGCGCCGCAAATCGACTCGACCAATCGGCTGTTGTTTGCCCTGGCCGCATACAACGGCGGTCCGGGCCGTATTCGGCGTCTGCGCAGGCTGGCCGACGAGCGCGGCCTCGACCCCAATGTCTGGTTCAACAACGTCGAGCGCGTCGTGGCCGAAAAGATCGGCCGCGAGACCGTCCAGTACGTCTCCAACATCTTCAAGTACTACGTCGCCTATCGATTGATTGCCGGCCAGGACATGATCCCGGACATGCAAGCGGGCGACGGCGCCCGCGCCGGAGATTCCGGCTGAGGAACGCCCGGGCGGCTCGCCACGGGCGCATGGCCTCGTTCAATGCTTCCCCGGCCGAAAGTCCCGGTTCGCTCGCCGTCCCGGTCCGGGCATCGGCCGGGCGCATCAGCGCGTGGCTTCGATGATCTCGTTGTCGGAAGTGACCAGGCGCAACCGGTTGAAGGCGGGCATTTCGAAGCGCGCGGTTTTCTGCAGCAGTTCGACGAAACGCCTTTCCTGATCCTGCGCGGCCGGATCGATGCACGCTCTCGCCGTCACCGCGAACTGACCGAAGCGGAGTCCCTCGCCGGTCAGCTCGAATGAACCGGTGAACCGGTTGCAGCTCGCCAGGCCTGCGACCCGGTTGTCTTCGGCCAGGAACTCGATGGTCGGTACCGCGTCCTCGAGCACCGCTTCGCCGTCGATCGAAGCGACCTGCCACTCGTCGCCCAGCAACAGGTCTTCGGGTTCGCCGCCGCAGCCGCGCGCTGCCTCTCCGTCCAGCGTGTAGCGGACCGTGGTCGGGTGCGGCATGCCGCTCATGCTGTCACGGCAGATCGAGGGTTCGACCAGGATTTCCAGGTCGCTGTCGCCGTTCGAGGTCCGGTAGCGTGCAACGCCGTCGGCGGCGACCGACGGTTCGACGTAGGGAAAGGTCGATTGCTGCGTGCCGTAATTGCGCTCCAGCTCGATCGTTTCCTCGGTAATGCGCAATTGCCAGCCCGGCTCCTGGCCGCGGGCCGTGAACGGCGTTTCCGGCGCCTCGATCCGGCGGCACTCCGGCAAGCGCTCGCCGCGGACCGTCACCATCGCTTGCGGCGCCTTGTGCCAGAACTCGGTTTCGCTGTCGTCGAGCGATCGAAAGCGCGCGCCCGAGGCCGATCGTTCGCGGGCCATGTCGAACACCTTGCCGTCGACGATGAGGCGGGGATGCCGGCCCAGCGCGCCGAATGCCACCGTGTGCCGCCCACAGCGAAACGGCGTGCCGAATTCAACCTGCGCGCTCCGACGCAACCGAAGCTCGCCCAGGTCCAGCACGCCCGGACCCGCCGTCTCGACCGGCACCGCCTCGGTCAGCCAGAGGTCCCCGGCCGATGTATGCACGCCGCCGCGGAACACAAGCGGTTCCTGCGATTCGGCGCTTTCGGCCGGAATCTCGAGCTCGAACGCAAACGGAACCTGGCGGCCCTCCAGCGCCTCGCTGTAGCTTGCCACCAGCACGTTGTTCGGGGCCCGGCCGGAACGCAGCTCGACGATCATGGTGCTGTCGGGCGGCAATGCGATGCGCTCGAGATGCAAAAGCGAGCCCGTGATGCGCGGGCCCGAAGGGGGTTGCACGGGCTGGTCGCAGCCGGCCATCAGGAATACTGCGGCGGCACAGCCGAGTGAGGACAAGCGTTTCATTGCAAGGCTCCTGGGTAGGAAAACACCGGATAGTACCGGATATGGCATGACGGAAGCGGCGGCGTTTCGCGCTTCCCCGCCAATTGACGCAGGGTCGCTGCTGAATGCATGATGGATGCAACTTCCGGGAGATCGATCGCGATGCGGCAACTTCGTGCCTGGCTTTACTTGCTGGTAGTCCCGCTGCTGGTGGCCGGCTGCGGCACCAGTCCCAACGTGTCGTTGATGCCCACGCCGGTGGTCTACACCGAGCTGGGCATCGGCCCGCTCGATGCGGTGCCGGCGGACGAGCGCTGGGCGCCGCGCATGGTCTACTACGCGACCACCCGTGAGCGAAGCCAGGGCTGGCAGCGCATCGAGTACGACAATCGAAAGGGCGAGATGGTGCGCCTCGGGGCCGCCCTGATCGGTTTCGGCACCGAAGACCTCGAATGGGAAGACCTGCGTGAGCTGTCGTCGGTTGCCGATCGCGCCAATGACGAAATCCCGCTGTCGATCGCCGGCATTGTCGAAACCGGCCGGTGGCGGATCGGCGAAACGCCGGACCCCGAGGCCCTGAGCGTTTTTTTCTCCATGCTCAACAATTCCATCGACAGGGCATCCGACGATGAACTGCTGATCTACGTCCACGGCGCCAAGGTCGACTTCTACAACGCCACGGCATTTGCCGCGGAGATGGATCATTTCATGCGCCGCGACATGACCGCAATGGCGTTCGCCTGGCCCAGCCGCCAGAACATCGTCGCCTACGGCACCGGCAGGGACGTTGCCCGCGCCTACCGCTCGGCGGAATCGCTGACCGATCTGCTGGAGATGCTGGCCCGGCACAGCGATGCGAAAAAGATCAACATCGTGTCCTGGAGCGCCGGGGGGCGCCTCGTGACGCGTGCCCTGAAGACGCTGTCCGAGCGCCACCCGGAATTGTCCAGCGCCGAATGGACCCGCCGGTTTCGTATCGGCACGGTTTACTATGCCGCCTCAGACGTGCCGCGGGCCGAGTTTCTCGACGAACTGGATGCGCTGGAACGCGTTTCCGACCGGATCATCGTGACCGTGACCGACAACGACGGTGCGCTCAAGCTTGCCCGACGCTTCATGGGGGGCGGTTATCGACTTGGCGACCGCCGGGGCGAGCTGAGCCCCGGACAACTCGAGCAGTTGATGGAAGCCGATTCGCTCGAGGTGATCGATGTTTCAATGGGCGCGCAGGAACGGGGTTTCGACATTTCCGGCCATCGCTACTGGCTCGACCACCCCTGGGCCAGCAATGACGTGCTGCTGGCGGTACGCAGCGACCTGCAGCCCGAAGACCGCGGCCTGGTGCAGTCGAACCTGCCGTTTCTGTGGTTCATTCCGCCCGATTACCCGCAGCGCCTGCGCCAGTCGATGCTGCGTCCCGACCTGGAGATGCGGGAATGACTCCGTGATCGGATCGACCGGCGCAGCATCCATGCGCCGGCGGACGCGGGGCCGCGCATTTCGGCGATCAGGATTTTTCCGGTTCCGGTTCCGGTTCCGGCTTGGGTTTTGCTTCCGGTTTCTTTGGCGGCTGCTTTTCGACATCGGATCCCGGCAGCGCGCGAACGTAAATGTCCTGTTGCGGGAACGGAATTTCGATGTCTTCTTCGTCCAGGCGCTGCTTGAGCCGCTTGGTAAGCGAACGCAGCAGCGTCCAGTAATCCGCCGTGCGGACCCAGGCATGGGTCACCATGAGGATATCGGACTGTTCCATGGCGTCGACGAACACGTTCGGCTCCGGCTTGCGCAGAATTCCCTCATGGCTGGAGATTTCATCGCGCAGAATCGCCTCGGCCCGGTCGAGGTCCTCGCCGTATGCGATGCTGATCGGGATGGTCAGGCGCCGGATCCGGTTGGCGGTGAGGTTGGTGATCACGTCGCCCCAGATCTTGCTGTTCGGAATCACCAGGCGCTGGTTGTCGAAGGTCGCGATCGTGGTCGATACCAGGTTCATTCGCTTGACCGTGCCTTCGACCCCGCCGGCGATCACGTGGTCGTCGACGTCGTAGGGCCGGTAGATCAGGATCATCCATCCGGATGCGAAGTTGCTGAGCGTGTCCTGCAGCGCGAAACCGACGACGATGCCCGCAACGCCCAGGCCGGCCAGCATGGGGACCAGCGAGATACCGATCGTCGACAGCGCCACGACCAGTCCGATCGCGAACACGATGCCGAAAGACAGGGAGATGAGCATGGCTTCCATCAGCTGGTGAAGCTGGACCGACTCCCGATGAAGCAGCGCGGCAACGATGCCGCGCACGAACTGCGCCAGCAGCCAGGCGGCCAGCACGATCGAGAGAAAGACCAGCATCTTGAATATGACGTTCGGGCCCTGGGTCAGCAAGGTATCCTTGGCGCTTTCGATGCGGCTGCCGAGCAGGTTCATGAAGACCTCCCGATCCAGGATGTCGACGCCGATCGAGCCGCGCTGGCTCAACAACAGCGCGCGGTAGCTGCCTGCATTGAGCCCGATGTTGCCCATCAACCCGGTAAGCTGCTCCAGCGTTGCGATGTTGCGCACCTGTTTGCGCTCGATTGCCCGCTCGGCCTTGACGAGGGCCGTATTGGTGGGATCGGCGCGGATCATGCTGCGTAATTCGCTCAGCGTCGTGGCGTCGAGCAGGATCTGGCCGCTCATGCTCTCGGCGGCCAGCGACAATGTTTGCCTGATTCGCTGGCGCAGACTTTCGTCCACCTGGCCGATCTTTTCGCCCAGCTCGAGCAGATTGACCAGCAGGCCGGTGTGGTTTGCCACCACTGCGCGCAGGTCCTGCTGAAAAGCGCGCGCAATCGCCGCCTCGGAACTTTCATCGAATTCTTCGAAGCGTGCTTGCTCTCGCCTGATGCGCTCTTGAAGAGACTCGTATCGGTCGATCAGGAAGCCCTTGAACCATTCGAGGTGCGCCCGGAAGCCTACCTTCGGGGCGTCGTCTGCTTCGGTGGCCGAGTCGTCGGCCGCGATGCGGTCGACCGGATATGCAAGCATCATCGCGCCCAGTTCCCGCGCCAGATCGTCGACGCGAAAAAGCAGTCCGTCCCGGCGTTGCTCGGGCGTGTTTTCCAACCCGTCCATGATCTGCTCGATCTGCTCGCGCTTGGCTTCGATCGCCGCCAGCCGGTCGTCCTGCGCCCAGGCGCCGAAGAGGCCCGGGAGCATCCATAGCGCGAGCGCGAGCGCCAAACCTTTGGCCGCTCGCGAAAAAGGGGCGACGCAGCTGCACTGCATGCTGCGGGATTCAATTTTCTGCACGGTCAACTCCACGTTGCTGCGGTCTCGAATCGTAATCCTGATGTGCGATTTTGCTGGTGCGGCACGCTCTGTGCTGCGCGCATTTTGTGAATTTTTTTAAACCAGCCGCGCGAGGGCTTAGTGTACGTCACTGCCGGAGCGGAATCGACGCCGGCGCGCCCGGCGCCCGCAGCAGCCAGGTCGCGATCAGCACCGGCACCACGCCGATCAGCGTGCCGGGCAGGGCGCCCAGCAGCATGCTGACCGCCATCCCGATCAATAGCGCAAGGCCGCCGGTCAGCACGCGCAATGTGTCGGTGGCCGAAGGCACGTCCTGCTTGCGGCGCATCTCGAATGCCGCCACCGCGGCAATCACCGGGATGACCATCAGCGTGCACAGCGCAATCCACCACAGGCGGCCCTGCCAGAACCCGGACGTGCCCGGGACGCCGGCGTCGATCGGCACCCCCAGGCGTTCGCCCAGCCACGCCGCCGGCACCTCGGCCAGCTTGTGCCACAGGTACAGCGGCATGCCCAGCGCCCCCAGCATCTTGACCGCCCCCGCGATGCGCTCGCGGTCCAGCAGCCAGCGCGCCGGCCGCGCCATGACCAGCACGGCGCCGACCTGCAGCCACATCACGCCGATCAGCGCCAGCGTCGGCGGCAGCATGTTGCTGCGCCCTTCCAGGTCGAACCCGACCATGGCCGTGGGATAACCGCTGGCCACCGTCGCGCCGAGCCAGCCGATGCCGAGCAGGATCAGGCCCACGCCCATCCACGCGCCGCGGAACCGGCCACGCTTCCAGGCGATGCCCAGCTGCTGCGGCAGCAGCCATACGGTGAATGCATTGATCCAGCCGACCGCGCCGAGCGGCGTGCCGGCGCTGTCGACCACGCGCTGGCCCAGTTCCAGCACGCCCCCGGGTCCGGGCAGCCCGGCGCGCACCAGGTCGACGACGAAGGCCACGCCGACCAGCGCGAACACCGCGCCCAGCCCGAACCTCCGGTCGGCCTCCACGCTTGCCGGCAGCAGCGCCTGGACCGTCAGGAACATGACCAGGAACCACAGGTGGATCGTCAGCGACTGGTTCATCGGTCCCAGCAGCCGTCCGCCGGTATAGATGGAGATCAGGGCAAAAGCCGCAATCGCGGCCAGGTAGGTGGCGGTCGGCCGCGCCAGCGCCAGCGCGCGCCCGGCCCACCAGTGCACTTGCTTTTGACCCTGGTGCAGCCGCCGGGCCGTGCCCTCGGTGCTGGCCGCGGCCGAGACGAACACGAACAGCGGCACCACCTGCACCAGCCAGGTCAGCAGTCCGGCCGGCTCCCAGATCTTGAGCAGGTGCTCGGTATCGACCATCCGGCCTTCCTGCAGCCGCGGCAGCGTGGCCAGCCAGTGGCCGAACACCACCACCATCAGCGCGCCGGCGCGCAAAGCGTCGAGATACTGGTCGCGGGTCCTGGCCGACATGGGAGAGAGTCTAAAGGCGCGCGCTGCGGTGCGGTCCCTGAAAAAAGGCCGGCCGGCGCGTTAGCATGAAACAATACCCGTCAACCGGAGCGACAGGATGCCGACCATGAGACTGCAATATTTTCTGTTTGCACTGGCGCTTGCCTTCGTCATGGCGGGCAATTCGACGGCGCAGCAACCGGAAGAACAGGCCGATGGCGCCTGCCCGGACGTCGAATGGATCCTCGGTGAATGGCGCGGCGAGATCCAGGGCACCGGGCGGGCCGTGATCTTCCGCTTCTCCGAGGATGAACGGGCCTGCGTGACGGGCAATTTCGACATCGCCGACGAGGACCGCGATCGCGTCCCGTTCTCCGAGGTGGAAATGTTGGAGGGCCAGATCGTCCACGCGCGCTCCGACGCCATGGAATTCACCTACAAGGGTCAGTACGAAGGCGGGCGGATCGTCGGCGAATTCATGCAGACCGGGACGGTGTTCGCCCTCGACCTCGAACCGGTCACCCGATCGGGATACTGAGCACGACACCGATCGCGGTATTGCGCGCACGTCCGCGGCAGTCCTCACTGTCACGCCGCGTTGCCGTTTCAGCCGATATGGTTTCCTCCTGATCGAATTCCGGGAATCCATGCTTTTCGCCCTGATCAAGCCGTCGAACCGGTCCGAACGGTGCTCGACTGCGCGCCTGCCGACGCGGCACGGCAAGGGGCGGGCATGACGGTCACGGTCTGGTACGACGGCGGCTGCCCGCTGTGTCGTCGGGAAATCGCGTTCATGCGCCGGCTGGACCGGCGCGAGCGTATCCGCTTCGTCGACGTGTCGGAAGGCAGCGAAGCCGGCCCGGCCTGTCCGCTGGACCGCGAAACGCTGCTGGCGCGATTTCATGCACGCGAAGAGGGCGCCGGGGCTTCGGGCGATGCGACCGCCGACGCCGAAGGCGGCGCGCGCGACGAAATCGTCTCCGGCGCGGCCGCCTTCGCGGCCATGTGGCGCGCAATCCCGTTGCTGCGCCCGCTGGGCCTGCTGGCGCGCAACCGCTACGTGCTGAATGTGCTGGAGTTCGGCTACCGGGGTTTTCTCCGCTTCCGCCCGGGTCTGCAGAAATTCTTCGGCTGGATCGACCGCACGCCGTCGTCGCGCCGGGCGTGACGCCCGCCGCGCGGCTTACTTGAACAGCTTGCCCAGTCCGCGTCCGGTCAGCTTGCCGGCGGCCCGGCGGCCGATGCGGCGACCCACGCGTCCCTTGCCGACGGCGTTGATGTCGCCCAGCAGCTTGCCGAGCCAGTACAGGAAGCCTCTGAATCCGTTCATGGGCCCCAGCCTACCCCCGGCCCGGGCGCTTGCGCAAGTCGTCGGTATCGCCGCCTCCGAAGCCGGGAGCGAAACGTGGCCGAAAGCATGCGCCGATTGCGTAGGCAGGCATGCAACTTGAACAACGCAGTCTCGAAGCCAGTTCAAACGGAGTTTTCCATGTTTTCCATCGTTCGCGCCACGCGGGTAGCCGGAGTCATCTGCCTTCTGATTCTTTCGACCTCGCTGGCGGCCGCGCCGCTGCTCTACGAATTCAACTCGCCGCTCTACGATGGAACACCGCACAAGGTAACGGTGTACCAGCAAGAAGATTTCGCCGTCGGCGTGCACAATCCGGCCGATCGGCCCGCCCTGAATGAAGTGGAGGACGGGCCGCCGCAGCTCGTGGGGCAGGGGCCGGCCTTTGCCGCCGCCGACGCGCTGGCCGGGCGGCTGCTCAAGGGACAGCGGCTTACACGCTGGTATTTTCGGATTCCCGAGCGCGAGGCACTGGAAATCGGCAAGCGCTATTCCGAGGTCATCGAACCGCCGGGCCCGCGCGAGGAGCCGTTCCAGCGCCGCTGGTGGATCGAAAATTTCGACGTCGCCTGGCGCGACGGCGACGACGATCGCCGGGTCGCCGGCCAGTCGGCCGATCACGTCATCGTGGAGATCACCTACGATTACTACTGGCTGGATGCCGGCGAAGACAGCCCCGAACGCGAAACAGTGGAGAGCCGGCGCGACTTCTGGTTTGCCGGGGCGCATTCATTCTCGCCGCTGCAGTTGCTGCCGCATCGAATCGTCAACGACAGTCGCTTCGTCCACTTCGGCAGCCGCGGCGCGCCGCGGGTCAACGACCATGTCTACCAACAGTTGCTGCCGCGTCTGCGCGAGGCCGGCATGCTGGTGCGCACCCGGATCGATCGCCCGACTGATCCGGCGGTCATCGCGCTCCAGCGCATCGAGCAAGACCGCGAGATCGACATCGACCGCTACCGCGACTGGCCGCGCGTTCCCGAATCGCGCGAGGATGGTGTCGTGGGCGCGCTGATGATGAGCGAAATGGTCGGCGATGTTCGCAGCGAGAATCCGGCCAGTGAACTGCGTCTGCCGACAGGTCCGGAGCCTCGAACGTTTCCGGCGGCCGCCTCCTTCCAGGTCACCGACCGCGGCGATCTCGCCATCGCCTTGTCGTTCGAGGCCGAAGACGGCGCCGACGGCCTGCTGCTCTTGCTGCGCGCCCACCACGGCAAGCCGGCCCCGGGCGACTACGCCAGCGGCCCGATCCTGGGCCGCGAGGCCATGCAGGCCATGCGCACCGAAGAGCTGCTGGCCTACGCCGAGGCGTTCCAGGCCTACGGTGTGTTCGAGGATTCCGAAGGCAATATCACCACCTATACAAGCCTCGGGCAAGGCACGGTCGAAGTGACTGCCAGCGAACAACAGCGCATCGCCGGCGTATTCGACATCGAGGTCGAAGCCGTCGAGCTTTACGGCGACGGTGGCGCCGAAACCCGGCGCGTCCGGGGACAGTTCGACGCCGATCGGCCGCTGGAGGGTCGAATGATGAGCCCGGTCAGCCAGATCCTCCGGATGAAGGCACGCTGAACGAGTTCGCGCAAAACCCCGTGACTCTCGTCATCCCGGAATCGCGCCACCCCCAGCCGTCATCCCGGAATCGCGCCACCCCCCAGCCGTCATCCCGGAATCGCGCCAGCGATATCCGGGATCTCGAAACGCAACGACCGCGCCATAAAATGCGCACGGCTCTGGCCGGCCATCCGCTCGGCTTCAGGTGCTTCCACCATTCAGTGAGACGTGGTGGACGATGAAACTACGGTTTGAACGCTCACGACAGCGAAGCGTCCAGTCTGACTCAAGGGCTGCCACGGTCGCGGGAGAGAATCTTTCCTGCGCCCATTTCGTATTCAGAAAGCGCTTCCATGATGCTTAACAGGCAATTGTCACGCAGTTGCTCGAGCTCCCTGATGGAACGGCCTGCGGCCTGTTCATGGGTGCCCTCGACCATCCTGCTGATCAGTTCATCGTTCAATTCGGGTGCTTGCAGATGACTCCACGGCAGCTTCAAGGCGGGTCCGAACTGCTCCAGCATATGCTTCATGCCGTCCTCGCCGCCGGCCAGATGATAGGTGAGATTGGTGCCCATGACGGCCCATCGCAGGCCGGGGCCATAGGTAATGGCGTCGTCGAGCTCTCCGGTCGTGGCAAACCCGTCGTTGACCAGATGGAGGTTTTCACGCCAGAGCGATTCAAGTAATCGATCGGCTAAATGCCCCTCAACCTCCTTGCGCACGTGGAGCGGATACATGCCGATTTTCCTGAACAGGCGCTGGGCCTTCTCGACAACCTCCGTATCTGTCTGCGCGCCAGCCACGACCTCCACTAGCGGCAGAATGTAGACCGGATTGAAGGGGTGGCTGACGATCAGCCGTCCGGGTTCCTGGAGCCCTTGCTGAAGGTCAGAGGGCATGAAACCCGACGTCGATGAGCCGATTATTGCGTCTCCGGGAGCCGCTCGGCTTATTTCCTGCAATACCGCTTGCTTGAGCTCGATTACCTCAGGCGTGCTTTCATGGACGATTGCGGCATCGCTGCATGCCGCTTCGAGCGACGACGCGAACTCGAGGTTTTCCCGGCTTGCGCCGTCCTTGAGGCCAACCCGCTGAAGTGACGGCCAGGCAATGTCGATAGTCTGTCTCAGGTTCTGCTCCGCATCGGAGCCCGGATCCCATGCTTTGACGCGGTAGCCATGGGCAAGGTAACGCGCTGCCCAGCCTGCGCCAATAACGCCCGCACCAATGACTGCGGCTGTTTTCTCGTTGGCCATCATGCCGCCTTGGTCAGGTTCAGTCTGGAGCGGGCGCCTTCGGGGCTCAGTGGCTGGACTCCGAGGTGATCCAAAAGATCCACTGCCTTTGCGACAAGCTGCTCGTTTGTCGCCAATTCTCCCTTTTTCAGGTAGAGATTGTCTTCGAGGCCTACTCGAATGTGCCCCCCGAGGATTGCCGCTTGCGCGGCCATGGGAAATTGCTGTTTTCCGATTCCAAACGCCGCCCACTCGGCGCCGGCAGGCAGAGAGTCGACCAAGGCCTTCATGGTCGTGGTATCCGCCGGCGCCCCCCAGGGGATACCCAGACAGAGCTGGAACAAGGGTGGTGAATCAAGGAGACCTTCCTGCAGGAGCTGCTTTGCGAACGCCAGGTTGCCGGAATCGAAAATCTCCAGCTCCGGCTTCACGCCCAACTCCTGAACCCGCCTGGCGCCCGAGCGCAGCATTGCCGGACTCGACACATAAACCAGGTTATCGTCGCCGAAATTGAGCGAGCCACAGTCCAATGTACAGATTTCCGGCCGCAATTCCTCGATGTGAACGAGTCGCTCGGATGAACCCACGAGATCAGTGTCGTCGCTGAAGGACGTGGGCTCGTCGTCGGGCCCCAGAAACAGGTCACCGCCCATCCCGGCCGTCAGATTGAGCACGATATCGACTTCGCTGCTCCGTATCCGGTCCACGACTTCTCGATACAGCGCCGGCTCGCGACTGCCCTTGCCGGTAGCAGGATCTCTGACGTGAATGTGCGCGACGGTGGCGCCGGCCCGCGCCGCAGCAATGGTGGATTCGGCGATTTCCGCCGGGGTGACGGGGACTGCCGGATTCTTTTCTGGCGTATCGCCAGCCCCTGTAATTGCACAGGTAATGATTACTTCACTGCTCATTGAATTGACCATTGGGGATCGTGAATCCATATGGTAGGAAAAAAAATCCTGCCAGCCATAGAAAAAACGAACGCAACTTTAGATTTTCCGACAGTGGGAATTTCAAAGCGATGGAGTTTCACGATCCCTGCTGGGCGGAGTCCCGAATTCCTGCTTGTAGATCGTACTCATGTAGGCGGCCGACGAGAAGCCACAGGCAATCGAGACTTGCGTCACCGACATGTCCGAGTGCCGCAGCAAACTACGGGCACGTTCAAGTTTGAGGTGCCGAAAGTAACGTTTGGGGGTCACATTCAGGGCTTGAGAGAATATCCTCTCCAGTTCACGCTGTGACACGGAAGCTTTCTGCGCAATTTCGCGAATGGACAGCTGGCTGGCGATATTCTTTTCCATGATCCCGACGGCCTTGATCAGGTTCTTGTTGGTCGTCATCAGCCGCGCCCGGAGGTCCATGCGCTGGGAATCTTCGGCACTCCGAATCTGGCCGTACATGAACTGGTCGGCAACAGCCGCAGCCAGCTCGTGACCGTGGCTCGCCCAGATAATGTTCAGCATCATGTCAAGGCTGCTCAATCCGCCCGCCGAAGCGATCCGCTTGTGATCGACGGAATACCGTCTGGGTACGACCGGTACATTCGGATAGTCCTCCCTGAAGCCGGCAACGGATTCCCAGTGCATGGTCGTTTCCCTTCCGCTCATGACGCCCGCCTTGAACAGGATCTGCGTGCCGGTATCCACGCCTCCCAGGTTCGCACCGACTGCGGCCAATCGATGAATCTCGCCAAGAAGGGTTTCAGAACTGTTTTGCAGCGGGTTGAAGCCGGAAACCACAATATAGGTCTGATATGCGTCGGGACAGTCGCGGATCGCGAATTCCACATTGAAGTCCATCCCGTTGCTGGCTCTGACCGATTGCCCCTCGTCCGAGACCAACACGGACTCGAAAAGCTTTTTATCAGCCATCCTGTTTGCGACGCGCAGAGGCTCGGAAATGCATGCAAGCGCGAATAATGAAAAATCCTCGACTAGAACAAAGGCAATGTGCACTACGCCGCTATTCGTGAATTTTGGCGGGGAAAAGCCTTCTGGCGGACTTTGTTGCAACTTTTTGGTCATCAAATGTTCAGCCTGGGTTGTTTAGAGTCTTTCGCTCGCCTGGGTTTCAAGTCCTGTTCAAGCCCTGCGAACGAGCGCTCCCAGCGACAAGCAGTGTTCCCTTGGACTCTCCGACGTTGACCGCCTAAAATCAGCTCGCGACAAAAAAGCGAAAATAGACAGCGAAAATTCTAAAGCATTGCCGCTCGCCTTGCATAGGATGAAGTGTCGATAGGCGCCTAAACGTCCACGCGAGTTAGGCCGCAACTGAAAAAGCAGCCCCAACACACAAGGAAACCAGATCAACATGAATAACGCTACCAATCAATGGGTTCGCCTCCTCGTGGTGACCGCTGCGCTCGTCATTGCGCCGATCTCCCCGGCCCAGGAGAACGAAGAAAACGGCGAGACCGAAGCAGAAGGCGCGCTTGTCGACGACCGCATGACGGTGACGGCCACCCGGCGCTCGCAAAGACTGGATGAGATTCCGATGTCAGTCACTGCATTGAGTTCCGAGACGATCGAGCGTGGAAACATCCAGAATATCGAAGATGTCTCCGGAATGACGCCGGGCTTTTCGATATCCACCTACAATCCGACCACGCCGCAGCCCTACATCAGGGGAGTGGGCACGAACTCCAGCTCCGTAGGAGACGATGCTTCAGTCGGGGTGTTTATCGATGACGTTTATGCCGGTCGGGCCGGAGGTTATCGAACCGACATGTTCGACATCGAGCGAATCGAGGTCCTGCGCGGCCCACAGGGTTCTCTTTACGGCCGGAACGTCGCCGGGGGAGCCATCAATGTAATCAGCAAGAGCCCGACGGAGACTTTCGAGGGGCGAGTCAACGTTGACTACGGCGAGTATGACCTGCTACAGCTGCAGACGATGGCCAGTGGCCCCATTGCGGAAAACGTAAACGGAAGGTTTGCCGCATCCTTCCGCGAGCGCGATGGCTGGGTAGACAATATCCAGACCGGCAGCAAGCTGCAGGATCAAAGCAACATTTCACTAAGAGGGAAGGTCGACATTTTCCTGAGCGCGCAGACCGACCTCAGGCTCACGGCAGACTACGCCGAAGACGACCTCAAAGGGCCGGGCGCACGCTCCGTGACGAATTTCGAGGAAACCTTCGGATTTCCCTCCCCGACGGAAGGAGACCCCGACAAGGTGGACCTGTTTGAAGATGGGCGAACCGACCGCGAGATCTATGGGGTCTCCGCCAAACTCACGCATCAGACCGAGCAGCTCCTGTTTACATCCATCACGGCCTATCGCGAGCAGGATTATTTCTTCCTCGACGACCTCACCGGACGCTACCTGGTGGATTTCGGCCTGTCCCTGATGAACGATGCAAGCGAAGAATCCAGCCAGATCACGCAGGAATTTCGCGTGCAGAACCAGTCGAGCGGCCCTCTGGAGTGGACGGCCGGATTGTATTTTTTCAACGAAGAGATCGAGCGTGTTGAATCCTTCGACTCCACCAAGAGTCTGGAATTGGCCGGTGTGCCGAATGCGCAGTCCCGGCCGGTTTGGGACTCTTTCAACGAAACGACAAGTTATGCCGTATTTGGCGAGGGGAGCTATCGAATCAACGACGCCTGGAGCGTCACTCTGGGCGGTCGATATACCTATGACGAGAAGGATTTCGAGAACACGGCGACCGGTGCGCCGGATCTGCTCGGATTCCTTGCAGAAAACTACAGCGTCAGTGAAAGCGAAGACTGGAAAAGCTTTACACCGAAATTGACGCTCAATTACCGGACGCCTCAGCGCGATCTTGTCTATCTGACGATCTCCGAGGGCTACAAAGCCGGCGGATTCAATGGGTTGTCAGCGACCGAGCAAGCCGCGAAAGTCGCTTTCGATCAGGAAACGGCCAGAAACTATGAGCTCGGCTTCAAGGCGAGCTTCTTCGACCGCGTTCTGACCACCAGCGGCGCAGCTTTCTTCATGGATTACACGGACTTGCAGAGCTTCCTCGTCGATCTCGATACGGGCCAGGTGCGCACGGCGACGGGTGACGCGGATATCAAGGGAATCGAGCTGGAGGGTGTGGCACAATTGACCGACTCGCTTCGACTATCCGGTACTTATGCATACATGGACTCCGAATACAAGAGGTTCGAGGCCGACCCGAGCATTGTAGGAAACCGCTTGGCGCGCACGCCGGAAAACAGCGCATCGCTTGCGCTCGACTACGAGATTTTCGTCAGCGGCGACAATCGGATCAATGCGAGAGTGGACGGCATGTACCAGGACGAGATATTCTTCAGCGTGGCCAACGAAGAAGCCGCGGGCGACGATACCCGGGTATTGCTGAATGCGAGTATAGCGTGGACGTCTCCCGGCGGATGGGAAGCGTCTATCTACGGCAAGAACCTCACGAACGAGAACTACAACGCACATGCATTCTCCTTCCTCGGCGCAGGCTTTGCCGTCAAGGGCGATCCCAGTACGGTCGGCATCAGCCTCGGGAAGTCATTCTGACGTCATCTACTTCCGGGACTTAACCTTCGTGGCCGCGCGAATCGCGCGGTCACGTTTCCTGAACGGTAGATGGCGGCGGTTCGGTTCATGATCGGCACACCTTTTTTTGCACCCGGGTCGCTGGCGATGGAACGGCCCTCGAAGGAGCTAGCCTGAATCACCATGTCGCGACCGCACCTTGATATCCACGTATTCGCTCCTTCCGTCGTCATTGCGTTAGCCACCGCGCTCGCATTATTGCTGTTTCCGGAGGAATCGCAGCGGATCGCAGGTCAGGCGACGCAAGCCATAACCCGGGATTTCGGATGGCTCCTTGCGCTATTCGCCTTCGCCTCTTTCATATTTGCCCTCTGGCTGGGTTTCGGCCGTTACGGAAGGGTGCGGCTGGCGACGGGAGACGACACCAGGGAATACTCGGAACTGAGTTGGGCGGCAATGATGTTCGCTGCCGGAATCGGAATCGGGCTCGTCAGCTGGTCGTTCGTCGAGCCCATTTATTACCTTTCGACGCCGCCGCTCGAGTTGGAACCCGGAGGAATGGAATCCTACACGTGGGCTCACATGTATCCCCTGTTTCACTGGAGCTTCGTGCCCTGGGCCCTGTACGCCATTCCTGCCGTAGCCGTTGCGTATCGTCTCTACGTCCGAAAGCGCGACTTCCTGAGAGTTTCCGAAACGTGCCGTCCCGTCCTCGGGCGCCACAGCGACGGGCCCGCGGGCACGGCGATCGACACCCTCATCCTGCTCGGGCTGATCGGAGGCGCCGGGACCTCGCTTGGCTTGGGCGTTCCACTGGTTTCGGCACTGACCGGAGCGCTCCTGGGAATCGACGACACGATCTATTTGCGCCTGGGCGTATTGGCTGTGTGGACGCTGCTGTTCGGCGGTACGGCTTACCGCGGCCTCAAACAGGGCATCAGATGGCTCAGCGATGTCAATATTTTCCTGGCCGTCGGCGTGGTGCTCTTTGTGCTTGCAGTCGGGCCCACGGTATTCATTCTATCCTTGACGATGAACAGCCTCGGGTTGCTCCTGGATAACTTTACGCGTATGAGCTTCTGGCTGGCTCCGGTTACCGGAAATACATTTCCGAATGACTGGACGTTCTTTTACTGGGCATGGTGGATAGCCTATGCGCCACTGATGGGATTGTTTATTGGGCGGATCTCCCGCGGCAGGACAATTCGACAAGTGATCGTGGGAACAATAGCCTGGGGAAGCCTGGGTTGTATGTCCTTTCTGGCAATTTGTGGTGCGTATGCCCTGAACCTGGAATTGGCCAATGCACTTCCGGTCAGCGAATTGCTGGCAGCCGAGGGAATTCCGGCAACCGTTATCGCCATCCTGGAGACACTCCCGCTGAGCGGTTTTGTAATCCTGGTCTTTACAGTGCTCAGCTTTATATTTCTCGCGACAACGCTGGACTCATCGGCATACGTTCTAGCCAGCATCAGTACTCGTCATTTGCCGGGTGACGAGGAGCCCGCTCGTTGGAACCGGGTAGCATGGGCTCTGGTGCTTGCCGCAATCGCCGTTGGGCTATTGGCCATCGACGCTTTGGATACGGTCAAAGCATCAACGATCATTCTGGCTCTCCCGCTCATGCCCATATTATGTCTAATGTTTCTCTCGCTTTCGAAGCAGCTGGAATTTGACTTCGGAGCGCGGACCAGAGAGCGTGTATTAACCCTCGATTCCCGGAAAGACGACCAATGACAGGATATTTGAATGTTTAAAACAGTTTTCGCGTTGTGCCTGATTCTGCTGGCATCCCCGTATTGTCGGGGTAGTGATCAGACTTCCCTCGAGGAAGCCCTGGCGAGTGGCGATATGGAGCGCTGGCAAGCAGAAGCGAAGCGAAACGCAGAGCAGACCGTGAAGCCAAAGAGCATCTCGCAACTGCGCTCGGAGCTTGAAGAGTTCGAAAATGTCTATGTCCCCGAAAAGGGCATAGGACCCTTTCCTACGTTGATCCTGCTGCATGGGTGCAGTGGCCCTACCCCCAGCCATGAAAAGGATTGGGCGAAACGGCTCAACCAGGCCGGAGTCGCCGTCATCGCGCCGGATAGTTATGCGGGTCGTGGGCACTCCTGGAAAGATGCCTGCGACGCAAAAGTCATGACGCCCTGGGAGAGGTCCGGCGACATCGTTGCAACCATCGAGTCGTTAAAAGAAAGAGCGTATGCCGATGCGGAAAAGGTTTATATTGCGGGATTTTCACACGGTGCTATAACGGCATGGACGTTCATGCAACAGCTCAGCGAAGGTCGGCCACCGCTGAGCGTGCAGAAGTATCCCGAAACGGATTATCAATCGGCAATCCACGGAGCGTTCCTGTTTTATGGGGGCTGCAAGGGAAAGTGGGACGTGGAGATCGAAACTGTCGCTTTTCTGGGCAGTGACGATAATTACATCGACGAAAGGACATGCGTCGAATATGCAAAAACGCATCCGGAACGGGCCGGTTCCTTCGAATATACCGTCTACGCAGGTGCAACGCATACGTTCGATCATGCCAGTCCTAATCCAGCGAATGTAGAGGCCGGATCCCGCTACGATGCAAGAGCGACGGAAGCCGCCTGGCAAAGAATGCGCAGTCTTATTCTGGAGTCGGAGCATGAATAACCCCCCGCTAACCTGTTTCCAGGGGGTTGCGCACCCCTGGTTATGCGATGAGATGGGCCACATGAACACGCGAAACTACGTTGGCATGTTCGATGACGCAATGCAGCATTTCTTTCGAAGGCTTGGGCATGATGGGAGGGAAGCACGAGAGAAATCGATCGGCCTGGTCGATGTGCGTCATGAAATAGACTACGTATCGGAGGTTCCGCTTGGAGCCCTGGTGCATATCGACTGCTCATTGGAACGGCTTGGCAGAAAATCCATTCGGTACCGTCAGGTCATGTATCTAAGCGATACGGCGTGTAAAGCTGCGGTCAATTTCGCGACCTCGGTATTGTTCGACCTGAAAGCGCGTCGCGCCATCCCCGTTCCCGAATACCTGAAAGAATACGCCGGCGAAGGATAGCGCCGAAACGCGGCGCTTGCGCGGCCGTCATCCCGGAATCGCGCGACGCAAACATCGCGTCATCCAATCAGCCAACCAGCCGACCAGCTAACCAAAATACCTGCGTACGCATTTGTCCAACTGGTGCCGGCTCGCCGCCTGCATCTGCAGCAACAACCCGCAATCGCACTGTGCAACGCCGAAGACCCGCGTGATTTCGCGCTGCAGCCGGATGAACAGGTGGGCGGTGCACTCGGCATCGGCCAGCGCGCGGTGAAAACGGCCGTCGGAGGGCAATCGTAGCGCCCGCACCAGGGTCGCCAGCTTGTGATTCGGCGCGCCCGGAAACAGCCGCCTGGCCAGCAGCAGCGAGCAGAGGAAAGCGCCGGCGCGATAACCATCGATGGCCGCGCTCTCGCGCTCCCAGAACTTGCGGTCGAACGACGCGTTATGCGCCACGATCGGATGCCCGCCGGCGAACCGCACGGCCTCGCGCATCACCTCGCGCACCGGCGGCGCGCGGCGCACCATGGCATCGGTAATGCCGGTGAAGGCCTGGATCTCATGCGGTATGCGCACACCCGGGTTCATCAGGCTCTGGAAACGCTCCACGATCTCGTCGCCGCGCACCAGCACCACCGCAATCTCCGTCGGCCGCGCGCCGTGCGCCGGAGACAGCCCGGTCGTCTCGAAATCGATTACCGCGTAGCTATCCAAGCCCGGTCCTGTCCGCTCCGACGAGCGGTCTGATGTGGTCTCGGCATGGGGGGCTCGCCACGGTAGTAGAACGCGACACCCATACCTTTGCCCGTTTGCATACCTCTGCCCGAATCAAGAGTGTATTAATTTGATGCCGGGCCGGCGACCGGACCGAAGCCGACGAACAGGCGGGCGATGCCTTCCGGGTCCGCCCGGTAAGGCACATGGTTGCCGATGTATTCGACTACAGGAAAGCCGAGGTCCTCGGCACGTTTCGCCGTTACGTTGAAATCGTCGGGTCCGCCGGCGGTCTCGCGGGTGATGATGTAGCCGGCAGGCACGCCATTGCCGGGCTCACCGGTCAGTTGAATGGGCTCGATGAACGTGCTCACGGGATGGGGAACGTCGGTCGGCGGCCGCGTGCCGGGCGCCACCCAGCCCGGCGGAATTCCGCCGGCCTCCGTGGTCTCGGTCAGCATGCGCGCCGCCGCCTTCTCGGTGCACAGCTCGCTCGGATCCGCTTCGCGACCGACTGCAAGGACGCACTCGCCGTCGAACGGCACAAAGGCGTCGAAGTAGACCAGCTGCTCGAGCCGCTCGGGAACCTCCTCGGCAACGCCCGTGATGACCATGCCGCCGTAGCTGTGCCCGACCAGGATCACGTCCTCGAGCTGCTCGAAGCGCAGCACGTTGACCACATCGGCGATGTGCGTCGTCAGGTCGATGTCCGGCGAGAGAAGGTGGCGACGCTCGCCGAGGCCGGTCAGCGTCGGCCGGTAGACCTCGAAGCCGCGGGATTCGAGCGCGCGCGCCGTTTCCTTCCAGTCCCAGCCGCCGCCCCAGGCGCCGTGGACGATCACGACTGTCGGCGCGGGGGTTTCCGGTTCGGCTGCGGCGAACGGCGCGACCATCAGCAGGAGCAAGGGGGCGAAGAACAATCGCATCCGTTCTCGGGTCATGGCTGGTTCTCCCTGTCGTCGGCGGATCCGCGGCCGCACCGATGGCGCTTGCTCGACGGCAAATCGGCGCGCCGCACCGCATCCTTGACGGCCATGGTAGCGCAGCCGTTGTGCGGGATGATCAGGAGCTCTCGTCATCGACCTGCTTGCGCCTGCCACCCCATGGTGCCAGAATGGCGCCATAACAGAACCTGCTGAAAGCGATGCCCAATCTT
>JAGXKW010000043.1 GCA_018334995.1 Wenzhouxiangellaceae bacterium | reverse complement strand
GGGTCACCCGCCGGCTTGTCGATGTCGCGAAGCGCCATGCCGAAGGCCGGATCGTTTCATGCCTCGAAGGCGGCTACGCGCTGTCGGCGCTCGGCCGATCGGCCGTGGCCCACATCAAGGCGCTGGCCGACTGACCATCGGCCGCGGGCTAAAACTCGTGGCGCAGGCTGGCCGCCAGGGTACGTGCCTGGCCGGGCGTGACGCTGCCGAGGCCGAAGGCGTCGCCGCCGGTAAAAAAGCGCTGATCGGAAGCGTTGAGAAGGTTCAGCGCGACCTCGGTACGGCGACCGAAGACGAAGCGCGCCCCGAGATCGATGCGCGTGTAGGCCGAAAGTTCGATGCTGTTGTCGACGTCGACGAACCGGTCCCCGACCCGGACGATACCGCCGGTCAGAGACACCGCGGTCGAACCCCAGGGCATGTCTGGGACCCTATTCGCAGGAACATCATAGCGCAGCCAGGCCGAAGCGCTGTCTTCGGGCGTGAGCTGCAGCTCGTTGCCGGCGCGCTGCGGGTCGCCGGTGATGGAACTGTCGTTGAACGTGTACTGCGCCCGGGCCTGCAGATTTGCCGAAAGCCGGCCCACGGCCTCCAGTTCCAGCCCTTCGTTGCGCTGTTGGCCGACGGACAGTACAGCCCCGGGATTGTCGGGATCGGCCACGGCGACGTTGCGGTTCTCGAGGTCGAACCAGGCCGCGGTAACGATCAGGCCGCTGTCGAAGAGCTCGGCCTTGGCGCCGAATTCCCATTGTTCGCCCTCCTGTGGGGCTACCGGCGAGCCATCGGCCTGAACACCACCCTGCGGGTCGAACGATTCGGCGTAATTCCCGTAGACGGTCAGAAACGACGCGGCGGGCGGCGTGTAGCCGAGACCGATGCGCGGGACCCACTGATCTTCATCCAGGCTGCTGTCGAGCTGGTCCTCGAAATCGATGAGTCGGCCACCGGCGACCACGGTCACGCCTTCCAGCGCACCCTCGGTGACCGTCGCTGCATCCTGGATCAGCAATTCGCGAGACTCCTGGTCGATTTGCAACCCCCCGGCCGGTCCGGAAGCCCCGAGGAACGGCAGATCCGTCGCAGGATCATTGATGTTCAGCATGTCGGCCGGTGCGACAAAATTGGTGAAACGGTCCCGGCGCTCGAAGTCGCGGGACTGCAGGGCGACAATACCCCCGTGCATGAGCGGGCCGGTTTCGAAACGAAACACCGTGTCGAGCCGGATATCTACCGAGTCGAAATCATCACGCGTACCGAAATGTGCCCGCACCAGGGTGTCGGACTGCTCGTCGAAAAACACCGGGAGTACGGAAAAGAACGACCGCTCGGTCTCGCCCAGCGTGGCCTGCAGGTTGGTGCGGACGTGATCACTCCACTGGTGGGAAAGATCGAGCATGTAGCGCTGCTGCTCGCGATCGTTCTTCTCGGCCGTCGTGCCCAGCAAAAAGGCGTCCCGATCGAACCGGCGTGCGGCCCGGTCGCTGCTGCCACCCAGTAGCGGCAGGCCCCGATCGTCGTTGATTTCCCAGTCGATCAGATTGGCTTCGAGCGTCAGGCGGGTCCGGGGCGTGATCTCCACGGTCGCAACCGGCGCGAACGCCAGAACCTCGCGATTGACGGCGTCGCGAAACGTGTCGGAATCCTCGGCGATTGCGTTGAAGCGCAGCGAGACCGGCCATGGCGTAGCGCTCAGGCGACCGGTGTTGTAGTCGGCCGCGAGGGCCCGCTCACCATGTTCGTCGAGGTCCAGTTCGAACCCGAGAAAGGATTCGCCCAGGGGTTTTTTCGTGACGATGTTGGCCGCGCCGCCCGGGGGTGTCGCACCATTTAGAATCGACGAAGGCCCGCGGTAGAACTCGATCTTGCTGACCAGTTGCTCGGGCGTGATGGCGAATGCATCGGCCTGCCGGGTTCCGTTGATCAGAATGCTGTCGCGTCCGAGCTGAAAGCCACGCGACTGGAACACCTGTGAGTTATTACTGTTCTGATTGCCGGTCTGGACGCCGGGTACGAATTGCGCCGTGCGGTCGAGGCGCTTGAACGCGGAATCCTTGAGAAAATCTTCCTCCAGGATACTGGCCGAGAAAGGCGTATCGCGGAGACTCGAGACCGTGCCTCCGGTGACGAACGTGCTGCCACCCGACCGGTATTCACCGTCGAGCCCATAATTCGCGGCCTGCGGGACTGCTTCGACCACGACTGGAGCCAACTGATAGAGACCACGGTCTTCATCTTCGGCCTCGCTACGCGCCTCGGAGGATTCGGAATCCCTTTCCGGAGCCGTTGTTTCAGCCTCATCCGGGGGTGTCTGCGCCGTGACGGAGCTGAATGAAAAAAGCATGGCGAGGGTCGCCGCCAGCAGCGCGCGAAGTTCAATTCGAGCAGTCATTTGAAACCTTGGGTGTGATAAATTCTCGATACGAATGCTATCGCAAATACGAACCATGCGCAATAAGAAAACCCGCAAGAAATCCGGATCGATGATCAGCGCAAAAACCTGGTTCGCGATTCACGCCTGGTCGGGATTCAAGCTGAGCATCCTGCTGTTCGTAGTGTTCGCCTCGGGCACCCTGGCCACGATCAGCCACGAACTCGACTGGCTGGCCGACAGCGATTTGCGTGTTGAAGTTCGGGAATCCGGGTATGACTTCGCGGCAATGCTGAATGGACTGCATACAGCCTTCCCGGCGGCGCGCGTGGATCAGATCGAAAGGCCCGCGGCCGAAGGCTTTGCCGCCGTCGCAAGAATCCGTGATCCCGAGCTGGGCCTGCGCCGGGTCGAGCTCGATCCGTATACCGGGCAGGTCCTTGAAACCGGCCACTGGTACGGCTCGTTCCAGCGGTTGTTGCGGGACTTCCACCGCTATCTGATGTTGCCAAGCTACCTGGGAATGTTCGTCGTGGGTGCCACCGCCTTCCTGGCGCTGGCTTCCCTGATCTCTTCGTTCTGGATCTACCCCAACTGGTGGCGCGGATTCTTTCGCTTTCGTCCGGGACGCTCCGGGGACGCACCGATTTTCAAGGAACTCCACAAGCTGCTCGGCGTGTGGTCGATCGTGTTCGTTTTGATCATGGGGGTGACCGGCGTCTGGTACGTACTCGAGTACACGCTCGCGCTGGCCGGAGCCGACGACGATTTACAGATCGAATGGACCACGCTGAGCGACCAGCGCGTCACCGCGCTGGCCCCGGGCCAGCGTCAGCTGGAGCCGGCAGAAGTCATCGGCATCACGCGCGCCGAGTTGCCCGGCATCGAAATCGGCATCATCGTGCCGCCGACAACCCCGGATTCGCCCTATTACATCGCCGGCCAGACCGGCGAACTGTTGGTACGCGACCGTGCCAGCCACGTTTTCATCGACCCCTACGACGGCTCGGTACTGGCTCGTCAGCACGCCTCATCGATCGGGCCCGTGCGGCGCTGGGTCGATACTGCCGATCCGCTGCACTTCGGCAACTTTGCCGGGCTGTGGAGCAAGATTCCCTATCTTCTTTTCGGCACCGCGATGACCTTGCTGGCAGCGACCGGCATCTGGCTTCGCTGGAAGCGCATCCGGCGAATGTTTCATCGCGGTCCGGCCAAGGCCGCGCAGGCGAGGCGCGCCAGAATGGGCGGCTGGAAATGGGCTTCGATCACCGTGTTGATTCTCACGGTCGTTTTCGGCACCTGGCAGGTGCAACGGTTCAGCCAGGTCCCACGGGATTGGCATTCCGTCGGCGAGCTTGTTATGAAAACCGGGAATGCCTCGGCTTCAGCGAACGTTTTTCGTTCTGGATCCGAGTATTACGCTGTGTTGCCGCCGCGCGTGCATTTCGACCCGGAGCGCCATGCGGTTTCGATTCCGGCCTGCGGCATTGGCCAGGCGCCGGCTCAGCCCGACATCCACCACCGCATCTTCCGACTTCCCGATGCCGGCAGGCTCGATCCGGACTGCCTCGCCGGAATCGCGCCCCAACCGGCGATCGAAAACTCTCAGCCCGCAACAGCCTCCAGCCATACCTCGATCAGGTAACGCGCGATCGAATCCGTGCGCGGCAGGCACAGCGTCTCGTCCTCGCCGCGCGCCTTCAACGCAAGCAAATCGTCGGCGGTGAACCAGCGCGCGTCCTCGATTTCGTCGTCGTCCAGTCGTATCCCGGTGCTGGCTGCGGTTGCGTGGAAGCCGATCATCAGCGATGACGGGAACGGCCACGGCTGGGAGGCCAGGTAGCGCACTTCGCCGACTTCCACGCCGCTTTCCTCGAATACCTCGCGGCGTACCGTCTGCTCCATGCTCTCCCCGGGTTCGACAAAGCCGGCCAGCGTGGAGTACATGCCGGGCGGAAAGTGCGGCGAGCGGCCCAGCAGGCAGCGCGGCGGGCCACCGTCGCCGCCGGGATGCTCGACCAGCACGATCACGGCCGGGTCCGTGCGCGGAAAGGAGGGGCGTCGGCACTCGGGATTGGTGCAGACCCGCAGATGGCCGCCCTTTCGACTTCTGGTGGCCGCGGCGCAGCGGCCGCAATAACGATGATTCCGGTGCCAGAACAGAATGCCGCGGGCGTAGGCCAGCAGCGCCGCCTCGGGCTCGGACAGCAGCGGGCCGACGCGGCGAAGGTCGGTGAAGCCTTCGCCCAGAAGTTCGACGGCTTTCGTCTCTTCGAGCTCGGAATAATCGGCCGCGAACACCGGCGCATCGCCGGCCAGCCCCAGGAAAACGACTTCCGAGGCGTGGCGATGCATTTCCACCCCGTGCAGGATCGCAGTCGGCGCAGAAGTCTCCAGCCCGCCGACCAGGTTCTGGTTACGCCACACCGGCAGCGAACGCGCATCCGCATGTTCCAGCGCCCGTTCCAGCCACTGCGGGTCTTCGCGCTGCGGCGCGGCGCGGTCAAGGCTCGGGTCGTCGTACTTCAGGCGCGATGCCCTCAATCCGGTTCGGCTTGATGTTTTGGCCATACTGGTCGATCATTCCCTTTCGAAAGCGTACGCTGGCGCCGGGGCGCTTTCAGAAACCTTGAGGTGAGTTTGAAATGACGTCCAACGAATCATACACGGCCGAGGCCTTGCTGAATTTCCTCAAGCAGGCCGGCATGGAAGGCCTGATCAACCCGGCCACGGCGCGGGCCCGTCGCAAGGCCCTGGAGCAGCTGGCCGGCGAACTGAGCGCCGAAGAGCGCGCCGACATCCGGCGCATCGACGTCGACGACCTGCTGTCGCGATTCCACAAGCTGGAGGGATCCAGCATCCGCTCCGAAACCCTTCAGATCTACGGCCAGCGGGTCGCCGCGGCGCTGGCCGAATACCTCGAATGGCTGGAGCACCCGGAGACGTTCACCCGGGCCCGGCGGGAGCGGCTGCGCGCGTTCAGCCGCGGCGAAGGCCATCAACAGGCGCTCACCCCGGAACAGCAGGCCGCAGAGCGCGCCACGCTGGAATCGATCGAGAACCCCAGCAACGTGGTGCCGGTGCCCATCCGCGACAACCACGTGGTCTACCTGGCCAATCTGCCGCTGGACCTCAGCCCGGAAGAAGCCGACCGGATCGCGCGCGTCGTGCGCGCATTCGCCGAGGAGAAAAACGAAAAGCACGGACGCGCACGCGCATGAGCCGGCTGTTCCTGATTGCCCTGATGGTGCTGCTGGCGCTTGCCGGCGGCGGCCTGTGGATCTACCTGGTCAGTTTCGAATCGACCGGGCCGTTCCACGACAACCTGGTCCCTGAACTGATCGGCATCTGCATCGAGGGATTCCTGCTGGTCGGCCTGCTGACCCTGATTCAGCGCTCGCGCGAGGCTTCGCGCAAGCACGAACTGTGGCTGAGCCTGAGAGGCTCGTTTCGCGGCCTGCTGTCGAACCTCGACGTTGCGTTCCTCGAGCCCGACGCCGACCCGACGTCTTCCAGCGACCTGGAAACCAATCCGAAGGTCATCGACTATCTGCTGACGCAGCTGGAGCACAAACACCCCGACCTCGACTGCCTGGTCGCGCTCAAGCGCGAGGCGGCCGACACCGTGTCGCTGACGCGCGACCTGGTCGCGGTCGCCGCCCAGCTCAGCGCCAGTCACATGAACTGGTGGATCGCCATCGTCGACGCCATCCGCCGGCTCTCGGAAGCCCGCGACCGCGAACAGGCCGAGATCGCGCTCCACGAGATGCTGGTCAACATCCGCGAGCTCGACCGGCTCGAATACTGAACCAGTTCCTTCCCCGGTGCGCTGCGCCGACCCACGCCACGAAAGCCAATCGCGCTCTGCCCGGATAAACGGGCGAAGCGAGTGCGGCCGGGTCCGCGCGCTACGCGCGTTGCCAGGCGGCGCGGATACGCAGCACGCTCACCAGCAGCGCCGGCAGGAAAGTCAGCGTGACCAGCGTGGCGAACAGCAGGCCGGAGAGCACGACGACGCCGACCCCGCGGTAGAGCTCGGTGCCCTCGCCGGGGATGAACACCAGCGGCGCCAGGCCGAACAGGGTGGTGATCATCGACATCATGATCGGCCGGATCCGGGTCGACACCGCCTCGCGCACGGCGTCGTTGATGTCGTCCATGCCCGCGCGCAGGTTCGATAGCGTGCGGTCGACGATCAGGATCGGATTGTTGACCACCACGCCGAGCAGGATCAGGAAGCCGAGCATGGTGATCATGTCGAAAGGCTGGCGCACGCCCACGGCGTTGAGCGCGGCAAGCCCCGCGATGCCGCCGGCGATGCCCAGCGGCACGGCGGTGAGGATCAACAGCGGCCAGCCCCAGTGGTTGAAGATCGCGACCATGACCAGGAAGCTCAGGATGATCGCGACGACGTAGTTGTCGGCCAGCGCCGCGCGCGTTTCGGTGAGTTCGTCGCTGGCCCCCGAGATGTCCACCGATACCGTCTGCGGCAGCGCGCCGTCGGTGCGCATGCGCTCGATGACCTCGGTGCGCACCCGACCCACGGCCGTCTCAAGGGCCACCGAGCGCGGCGGGATGATGTTGAGCGTGACTGTGCGCCGTCCGTTGAGCCGACGCACGGAATCCGTGTCCACGGTCTCGACGATCTCGGCCAGCGCCGACAGCGGCACCACGGCCCCGGACGGCGTATAGACCGGCAGGTCCTCGATGCCGGCCAGGTCGCGGTCACTGCCCGCGCTGGAGAAAACGAACACGTCGATCTTGTCGTCGCCGCGAAAGTACTCGTCGACGAACGCGCCGTCGGTGAGCGCCGCCACGGCAAACCCCAGACCGTCGGCCGAGAAGCCCAGCTCGGCGGCGCGATCCCAGTCCGGCCGGATCTCGATCAGCGGCTGGTCCAGCGACAGCGAACCCGGCGAGGAGTTGATCTGCGGGTTCTCGAACGCGTCCTCGGCGTAGCGGAAGGCAGTCTGGGCGACGCTGTAGAGTTCGGCCAGCTCCTGGCCGGTGATGTCGAGGTTGACGCTGCGCGTGCCGCCGTCGTTGCCGGAGATGATCGAGCCGCGGCTGACGAACGCGCGCATGCCCGGAAAGGTCTCGTAGTATTCGGTCATGACGCCGATCAGATCGTCGACATGGTCGTTATCGATGGGCTCGGTGATGACGCGCAGTCCGTCGGGATCGACCGAAAGATTGAAGTAGGCCAGCGCCGGCACCGGTGCATCACCCGACTCGAAGCGCGCCGGGTCGTCGTCGACGTAGGGCAGGAAATGCGCTTCCAGCTCATCGCCGATCCGGCTCATTTCGGTCAGGTTGTAGCCCGGCGGCGCGATCATGCGCGCGAACAGCTTGGGCTCCTCGCCCTCGGGCAGGTATTCGGCCGGCGGCGTGAGCGTGACCAGGATGGCGACGACGGCACCGAACACCGCGACCAGGGTTGCGACGCGGCGCCGGGTGGTCGCGATCAGCCAGCCCACGGCCGCGACGATGCGATCGCGCAGCGCCCCGCCGGTCGCGACCTTGCCGCGCATGCCGAACGTCAGTCGTGCCGACAGGCTCGGCACGACGGTGATCGCGACCAGCATGGACGCCAGGATCGACGCCGAGATCGCGACCGCGACATCGGAGTAGAGCTGGCCGGCTTCCTGCTGGATGAAGAAGATCGGCGCGAACACCAGCACCGTCGTCATCGTCGAGGCCAGCACCGCCGGCCAGACCTGGCGCACGCCTTCCAGCGCGGCCTGCATCTTCTCCATGCCCTCGCGCCGCTTGCGCTCGATGGCCTCGAGCACGACGATCGAGTTATCCAGCGTCATGCCGATCGCGAACGCCACGCCGGCAAGCGAGATCACGTTGATCGTCCGCCCGGCCGCGACCAGGCCCAGGAACGCCGCGATGGTGCACACCGGCACGCCGATGACGCCCACCAGCGTCGCACGACCCGAGCGCAGGAACAGGAACATCACGCCGGTGGCCAGCAGCGCGCCGAGAATCAGGTTCTGCCAGACGTTGGCGACCGAGGATTGAACGTAGACCACGTCGTCGGCGACACGTGTGATCTGCATGCCGTTGGGGTCCATCAGATCTTCGTTGATGCGCGCGACGGCCGGCAGCATCGCGCGCTTGATGTCGATGACATTGGAGCCCGGTTCGCGGTCGACGGCCAGCGTGATGCTGGGCAAGCCGTTGACCGAGGCGCGACTGCGCAGTTCGTAGTGCGACATTTCGATGTCGGCGATGTCACTCAGCCGCACGATGGAGTCGCCGCGCACCGCCACGATAGTCTCTGCCATCTGCTCGACCGAGGCATAGCGGCCCACCGTGCGCAGCAGGTAACGGCGCTTGCCGGCCTCGAGATCGCCGCCGGAGACGTCGCGGTTGCGGCCACGAATCGCAGAGCGCACGTCGGCCAGCGCGATGCCGCGCTCGGCCGCGGCGGCCGGGTCGACCAGCACCCGCACCTGTCGCTCGGCGCCGCCCCAGACGTTGACCCGCGATACGCCCGGCACACGCTCCATGCGCGTACGGACATTGTCGTCGATGAAATCGCGCATCAGCGTCATGTCCAGGTCGAACGGGTTGCCGTCCAGCGGACGCACCGAGAAGAACATGAACGAGTTCTGCGAAAACGAGCTGGCCTCCAGCGCCGGCTCGTCGACGTTCTCGGGATAGTCCGGCACCTGGCTGAGCGCGTTGTTGACCCGGATCAGCGCCTCGTTGATGTCGACACCGAACGGAAACTCCAGCTCGATCTGCGCCGAACCGTACGAGGCCGTCGAGATCATGCGCTCCACGCCGGGCAGCGAGCGCAGGTACTCCTCCTGCTCGATCAGGATTTCCTGCTCGATGTCCTGCGGCGTCGCACCCGGCCAGCGGGTCTCGACGCTGACCACGCGAACTTCCAGGTCCGGAATCATCTGCACCGGAATGCGCAGCGCGGCCAGCACGCCGAGCACGCAGATGACGAGCACGACCACCGCCAGGATGGTCCCGTGACGAATGACGCCGACGAACACGGCCTCAGCCTCCGTCCTCGACGATACGGACCGGCTGGCCTTCGGTCAGCACCTCGTTGCCTCTGACGACCACGGCCTGATCCGGCGACAGCCCGGACTCGATCACGGCCCGGTCGCCGTCGACCCGGCCGACCGCGACCTGGCGCTGACGCGCCACCGGCGGCGACGCCGAATCGTCGACGGTAAAGAGCGTGATCGTGCCGTCGGGATAGCGAATCAGCGCGTCGCGCGGCACCAGCAGCGCGGCGGCGTCGGTGCGCAGCCGGATCACGGTGCGCGCCGACATCCCCGGCGTGATGGCGGGATCGGCCTCGGGCAGGATCAGCCGGAGCAGGAAGGTGCGCGCCGCCGGGTCGCTGACCGGCACGCGCGCGGCGACCTCGCCGGTAAGCGCGCGTCCGTCGAGGGCGTCGACGATGATCTCGATGTCGGTGTCCTGGCGCAATCTCGGCCAAAGTCGCTGCGGCGCCTGGACGTCCAGCCACAAATCGTCGACAGCCACCAGTTCCGCCACCGCCGTGCCGGTCTCCACCCACTCACCGGCCTCGGTGAGACGCCGAGCGATCACGCCGTCGAACGGCGCAACAATCGCATGCCGCGCCAGTCGCTCGGCGGCCGTGTCGCGCTCGGCGCTGGCCACGTCCAGCGCGGCTTTCGCGACCTGGACGGCCGACTTGCGCGCCTGTATCTCGGTATCGGGAAAGAACCGGTCCTCGCCCAGCCGCAGCGCCTCGTCGCGAAGCCGCACCGCCTCGTCGAAGGACGCCCGCAACTGCGCCACCGCCGCCTCGGCCTGGCCCAGCTGCAGTTCCGCCAGCCGGTCGTCCAGTCGCACGACGACGTCACCGGCCGCAACTGCGTCGCCGGCATCGATATCGATCGTCTCGACCAGCCCCGACAGACGCGGCGAAAGCTGCGCCGCGCGCCGGGCCGTGAACGAACCGGTCAGCTCCACCCGCTCGACCGCCGGGCGGACTTCGGGCTGGGCAACGGTGACCGGGGCGGGGTCCTGGGCAAAAATCGGCAAGGCCATGACCCCGGCCAGAAGCGCACCTGCCAAGAGTCGCTTGATCAAGTTTTTCAGAGGAAACATGACCTGGATATTAACCGACCGACAGTCAATTTCCCGGGTGCGCGCCGCCACTCTTGCGTCGGCGACGCCGCGCCGACCTCCCCCACTTCCACAACGTTGATTTCTTGCCTAGGTCGCGGCGTGGTCCGCAACGCATTCCAGCCCGGCCCGTAGCTGCGACCCTGCTCGAATCCGGCGCGGTCCCTCCACCCCGACAGATCCCTTTTTAGACCTGCACGACTGAACATGCAAGCCTGCCCTGCAGGCGAATCCGTTCGTTTGCAAAAACCTTCGCGAGCAGGGCTCGCTACGCAGTCGCGTATCGCGGCTGCGCAGGACGCCGCGGGTCCTACAACGCGTCGAGCGTGCGGTCCAACCCGATGGTTAGTTTGCTCACGAGCTCATCGATGCCGGCCTCGTCGATGATCAGCGGCGGGCAGATGGCGATGGTATCGCCGGGCAGGGCGCGGACGACCAGGCCCTCTTCCAGGCACGCGGCGGTGGCCTTGAACGCGATCTTGTCGGATGGATCGAAGCGGGTCTTGTTGGCCGGGTCCTTGACGAGTTCGAGGCCGGCAATCAGACCGATGCCGCGGTAGTTGCCGACCAGCGGATGGTCTGACAGCCCCGACAATTTCGACTGCAGCATCTCGCCCATCTTTGCGGCGTGTTCCATGATCCCCCGCTCCTCGTACAGCTCGAGCGTCCGCAGCGCCACCGCCGCGGCCACCGGGTGGCCGGAGTAGGTCAGTCCATGGGCGAACATGCCGACGCCGATCGATGCCTGCTCGATGGCCTCGTACATGAACGGCGGGATGGCCACCGCCGAGATTGGCTGGTAGGCCGACGACAAGGCCTTGGCCATGGTCATGGTGGCCGGCTGGATGCCATAGGTCTGGCAGCCGAACGGATTGCCGGTGCGGCCGAAGGCGGTGACAACTTCGTCGTCGATGAACAGTATTCCGTGCTCGCAAAGTATGGGCTGGATCTTGTCGAAATAAGTCTTCGGCGGCAGGATCAGTCCGCCGGCGCCCATCAGCGGCTCGGCAATGAATGCGGCAATGGTGTCGGCGCCCTCGCGCGCGATGGCCTGTTCCATTTCCTCGGCCAGCCGGGTGGCGAAATCCTCTTCACTTTCGCCTTCGTGCGCCTGGCGATAGTGGTGCGGCTCGGTCAGGTGGACTATATCGGGCCCGGGCACGTCGAAATGCGCGTGGAACGGCGGCAGGCCGGTCAGCCCGGCGGTGGCCAGCGTGGTGCCGTGGTAACCGCCGGTGCGCGAAATGATCTTTTTCTTTTCCGGCTTGCCGATCGCGTTGAAGTAGTAGCGCGCCAGCTTGATCTGGGTATCGTTGGCGTCCGACCCGGAGCAGCCGAACAAAAAGCGCGCGCCCTCGATGGGCACCCATTCCGACAGCTTGGCCGCAAGCCTGATCGACGGCTCGTTGGCCCGTGCGGCGAACAGCGGCCCGTAGGAAAACGTCTCCACCTGCTCGGCCGCCGCCTTCGCCAGCTCCTTCTCGCCGTAGCCCAGCGCCGTGCACCACAGGCCGGCCATGCCTTCCAGGTACTGCTTGCCGTGCTGATCGTAGACGTAGACCCCTTCCCCGCGCGTCCAGATCAGCGGATCCTTGTCGCGCACCTGGTCGAGGTTGGAGGAAGGGTGAAACAGAAAGCGCTTGTCCAGCGCCTCGAGGCTTTGGCTCATGAAGTTCGGTCCGGCTTGGATGTCGTCCGGATCATGATAACCGGGCGTCCCCACTCGCTGCGGCTCGCGTCGGTCAGGGTACTAGGGAAGCAGCACCCACCCCTCGCTCTGGCGCCGGACCAGCACGGTCATGGCCGAGTGCGCCATCTTCACGCCCGGCGCGAGTTCGTCCGGCGCGATCCCGTGGGCCGAGGCGCTCTGGCCGCACAGGTAGACGGTCACGCCGGCGGCCTGCAGCGCCGCCAGCAGATCTGCGTTGGGGTGGTCGACGTCGAAGCGCTTGCGGTAGGCGTCGCGCGACAGTACGTCGAAGGTGGTGCCGCCGTGGGTGACGACCTCGATCTCGACGTCCTTCGGATCGATGCCGGCGCGGGCGTGCAGGTTGACTAAGGAACCTCTGAACAACTCTGCGCGGAGCGCGTTTCAGTCGGAAAAGCCGCAGATCGTGTGGAGCGAGCCGAGTGACAGTAGCCATAGCTACGGCCGAGGGTCGCAACGCGCGAGATGCGGCTTTTCCGGCGAAACCCTTCGGGACGGGCCTTTGCGGGGTCTCCGGCTTGTTTGGACTCGCTTATTTGGAACAACCAAACCGCGCTCGCCCAAGCCAAGCCGGTGCCTCCCGCAAAGGCGCCGTCGCGCCCGCGCAGAGTTGTTCAGAGGTTCCTTAAGCGCGCGACCGACTCCAGCCGGCGATTGAGCGCGTGTTCGTCCCTGCTGCCGAAAGCGACGTCGAACAGCACGCGATACTTCTCGCCCGGCACGAGGTTGAACGCATCGGCAGGCTGCGGCGCGACCGGGCCGTGGCCGGATATCGCCGGGCCGGTGGAGAAGGCTTCCGGCAGCGTCTGGGCGGCGACCGGAGCAGCAACCAGACCGGCGGCCAGAAAGCCGGCCAGCACGCTCGTCGACAGTGGCCGGATCATTCGGACGCTCCCGTGACTTCATCGAGAAACTCCACCGCCCGACGCATGTGCGGTATCACGATGGTGCCGCCGACGACCAGGCCGATGCTCATGGACTCGACGATTTCATCATGAGAGGCCCCGACCTCGACCGCCTTGCCGATGTGGTAGCTCACGCAGTCGTCGCACCTGAGCACCAGCGAGGCGACCAGCCCCATCAGTTCCTTTTGCTTGACGTCCAGCGCACCGCCTTCGCTGTAGGTGAGCGAATCGAGCGAAAACATGCGCTTGATGACGCGGTTATCGGTCGCCAGGATGCGCTCGTTCATCTTCCGGCGGTATTCGGTGAAATGCTCGACGCGGTCGTTCATGCCTTGCTCCGGGTATGAGGAATGGCTGACAGCATAAATGCCTCGAGGGCCAGCGGGCGCTCGGCTCGATCTTCCGGATCAAAATCGGTCCTGGCGTTTCGTAGGGTGGACAAGCGCAGCGCATCCACCACTCCGGCCCAGAAACGGGTGGATGCGCTGCGCTAATCCACCCTACGATCTCAACAGGCACCAAGCCACGATCTCGACGGGGTGCCGAAGCCGAAATTGCGCCGAATCAAGATCGGTTCGGTCGCGGCATGACAGACTGCTACCATGAGCCTCGAGACCCCACGACTTCAACGCGAGTTCAAGACCATGCAGCGCATGGTGGAAATCCACTGCCGCGATCACCACGGCACGGCGCAGCCCTGCCCGGACTGCCGCGAATTCCTGGACTACGCCGAACAGCGCCTGGCGAAGTGCCCCTACGGCGAAGAAAAGCCCACCTGCGCGAAATGTCCGGTGCACTGCTACCGGAAACAGCGGCGCGAACAGGCGCGCGAAATCATGCGCCATGCGGGTCCGAAGATGGTGACGCGCCATCCCTGGCTGGCCCTGATGCACGTGGCCGACAAGCTGCGCAAGGTGCGCCACCCGATGGAACTGCGCGGCAGCCGCAGGGATTTTTCGAAAACGCCGCGTTCCTGAGGCGGGCTCATCGAGCCCAGCGCGGGTCCTCGACGATTGGCGGCGGGTATTCGTTGCCGGTCCGGTGGCGCGCGATCGAAGGAGGCGGCGGCATCGCAGCCGGGGCGTCCAGTGCACTCATCCGCTCGGCCAGGCGCGGAATATCGTCGGCCGGCGCTTCGCACAGCACATGCAGGCCCTGGTCCAGCGCGCCCAGCGACCCAAAGTGAAAACGCCGCCGGTGGAGGCCCGCGCGCTTTCCGGGCGAGCGCTCTGCCACGATCAGCAATGCATCGCTGTCACGCGTCGCATCGACCAGCATCGGGTGGTCGTCGAGCCGGAATGCCCCGCGCAACCAGACGATCCCGACGCTCACGGCCGCCGTTTCCGATTGCGCCGGCACCGCTCCGAGCAGTAACGCACCTCGGCCCAGCAGTCCCGCCACTTGCGACGCCAGGCAAAAGGTCGATTGCAGACCGGGCAGGTCTTGGTCGGCAAGTGGGTTTTTTGCATGCGGACTATTGGACCACGCTCGACCTGAAGCCCCGATCAACGACTACATGCTGCGAATGATCATGGACACCGGGCGCACGGGCGGTATAGTGCTGTTCGACCGTTTTTGAATGCCACCCACCGGGAACGAGCGCGATCAGAATGTCGAGCCTGCATCAATCGACGCCATCGCCCGCGGCGAACGAGGGCCTGATCCGCCAGATGGGCGCGCTGGGCATTGCCCTGCTGGCGCTCAACGGCATGATCGGCGCGGGCATCTTCGGCGTCCCGGCCGGGGCCGCGGCGCTGGCCGGGGCGTGGAGCCCACTGGTATTCGTCGCCTGCGGACTCCTGCTCGGCGCGATCATGCTGTGCTTTGCCGAGATCGCCTCTCGCTTCGACCGCACCGGCGGACCCATCCTGTACATCGACACCGCGTTCGGCCGCTTTGCCGGCTTCCAGACCGGCTGGGCGTTCTATATCGCACGCATGACCGCATACGCGGCCAACCTGAACCTGCTGATCGAATCGCTGGCCTACCTGTGGCCGGCCGCCGCAACGGGCTGGGTTCGCGTCGCGCTGCTGACCGTGATCGTCGGCGGCCTGGCCTGGATCAATGTCACGGGCATCAAGCAGGCGGTGCGCTCGCTGGGCGTGCTGACCCTGCTGAAACTGATTCCGCTGCTGGCCCTGGTCGTCGCCGGGCTGGCATGGCTGGCCCCGGCGGCCGGGAGCCTGGCAGACGGGGCTCCGCCTTCGACCGGGCAGTTCACCACCGCCGCGCTGCTGGTCATCTACGCCTTCGTCGGCTGGGAATCGGCGCTGGTGCCGGCCGGCGAGGTCAAGAACCCCGGGCGGGCGATGCCGCTGGCGCTGTTCTCGGCGCTGGTCACCGTCACCGTCCTGTACGTGGCCATCCAGGCCATCAGCGTCGCCGCCCTGCCCGGGCTTGCCGATTCGGAGCGCGCGCTGATCGACGTGGCCGAGGTGCTGATGGGCCCGGCCGGCGCGATTCTCTTGACCGTCGGCGTGGTGGTCTCGGTCGGCGGCAACGTCGCCGGCACCATGATCTCGGCGCCCCGACTGACGTTTGCGCTGGCGCGCGAAGGCAGTTTTCCGCGCTGGTTCGGCGAAGTCCATCGCCGACACCACACGCCGGCCAACTCGATCGTGTTCTTCGCCGCGCTGACTTTACTGCTCTCGGTGTTCGGCTCGTTCGTCTGGCTGGCGGCCATGAGCGCGCTGGTGCGCGTGCTCATCTACATGGCCTGCATCGGCGCCATGCCGCGCCTGCGCAGGCAAACCGGCGCGACCGGGCCCGCGGGCTTCCGCCTGCCGGGCGGCTGGCTGATTCCGATCTTTGCCTTCGCCGCCAGCGCGGTCCTGCTCGTGCAGATTAGCCTGCAGTCCATCGCCGCCACTTTGCTGGTGCTCGCCGTCGGCGCGGTGATTTACCGGTTCAGCCGAACCGCCGTGGACTAAACCCAATCGATTGCGGGCGGGCGGCACCAGGACCACGCCGATCAGCTCGGGCACGGCCGAAACGATTTCCAGTTCGACCGGCTCGCCGCATCCGGCCGGGTCGAATACGCGGGTCACGTTGTCGGCGGCCACCGGGGCGAGTTCGGCCATGCCGCAGCGGGCGCGAATGACGGGAGGCCTGGACATCATGAACCCGTAATCGGTGGTCACGATCTTCCGCGCGGATGCTTCGAGCATGATCCGGGTGGTGCCGGGCGTGGCCCAGGAAACGGCCACCGGCGGGTAACGGCGCTCGGCCGGAACCAGCGGCGTCGTGTTCTTTTCCACCACAACGGCCCGAATCAGCCCGAAGCTGCCGACCGTTTCGGCCGACGCGATGCCGGCTTGCTCCAGCACTGCCAGCGACAGGCCGAGTACGTGACGTGCATCGGACGGGCCGTCGGCCACCCGGACCTGCGTCGGGCCGCAGCGAAAACGGCTTTCGATGCCGAAGCTGTGGACCAGCGACAAGCCGTAGGCGCCGTGAACCACGGCCGCTTCGCCGTTCTCGCACAGCCACCGGCCGCTGGCCGGCGCGGCACTGACCGGCAGGAACGGCTGCGGCCGGATTTCACCGGCTTCGGCGGTGACGTCGAACAGCGGGAAAGCCGCGAACGGCAGGTCGCCGCGACGTTGAAAATCCATCACCTGCAGCGCCGCCACCGCCAGGACCGCGTACGCGACCGCCAGCAACGGCCACCGGAGCGGGGCCAGCCGCGAATGGGCCAGGCCGCATGCGACGATGCCGGCCCAGACCAGCTGCAGCCCGCCGAGCATGTAGTACGGATGCACGCCCCGGAGCAGCACCAGGATGCCCAGGCCGGAAAAGAACGCCAGCAGCAGCAGGCCGACGAACCGGTCGCCGGCACGTGCCAGCCGCACGGCATGCCCCAGCCCGAATGCCGAGAGCGCGACGAATGCGCCGACGAACGACCAGGCCAGCACGGCCGGCCAGCCCATCATTGCGCTGACCCAGTACATCGCGCCGCCGCCGGCGACAGCCCAGAACAGGCCGGCCAGCGTGGCCGGGTCGGCGCCGCCGCGCTCGCGCGCGCCGTATTCGGCCAGGCCCTCGAGGACCGGAAAACCGCTTCCCGCCTCGTGGATCAGCCACGGCACGAACGGCACCGCAAAGGCCAGCGCGAGCGCCGCGACGGCGCTCGGCTTCAACAGGCCGTCGCGCCAGGCGAACCAGGCGAAGCCGGCCGGCAGCGCCACCAGCGCCACCGCCGACGGGTGGGCGTGCAGCGCCAGGCTGTAGCCGAGTCCCAGCGCCGCGGCATCTGTCCAGCGTCCAGCCCGCATGAAGCGCAGGCCGAACAGCATGACCGCCGCCATGCAGGTCGCCACCATCGCCGGGTGCGACACATAGACGAACTCGAACAACGTCCAGGCCGGCAGGCTCAACATGGCGACCCACAGCGGCACGATCAGCGGTGCATCGAGCTTTCGGCCGATCAGCGCGACCAGCCAGAACTTGAGCGTCCCCAGCACGGCGACCATCATCACCAGGCCCGGGATGCCCAGACCCAGAAGCTGCAGCCAGGCCAGCATCCAGAACCAGGCCGGACCGAGGTGGATCAGGCCGGCCAGCTGCGGCCCCTGCAACGGCACACCCAGACCCTGGGCCATGTCGCGGGCGATCGAAAGGTCGCGCGCAAGGTCGAGATGGAGCACCGAGAACCCGGCCATCAGCGTCAATGCGCCGATCGGCAAAAGCACGTACAGATCCCACCAGGACCACGAATGGGCCGCATCGTCGTGCGCGGCGCCGAAGGTCCAGGCGCGGTTGAGCAGGTAGTTCGAAACCGGTACCGCGGCGAATGCGACGGCCTGAACGAGCAGGTAGTGCAGCCCGAAAAGGCGATCGCCGACGGCCATGATGGAAGTATTGAGCAACAATCCGAACAGCGTGACCGCAACGAAGCGCGGCGCCGTGACGCGGCGCGCGGCCTGCGACCGGAACACCCAGTGATGCTGCAGCAGAAACGAGACCGCGACGCTGGCCATGAAGCCCAGCGTGGTCGAGGCCACCGCCCCCAGGCCGACGATTTCGACCATCAGCACCAGGACAGCCAGGTGGGTCAGCAGGCTCAGTCCGCCGGCCACCCCGTAGCGGACGATCCGCAGTGCGAACACGCGTGCTAATCCTGTCCGAAAACCCGGCCGTCCAGCCCATGCGTGGACTCGGCGATGATGTAGCGCGGCCGGTGCTTGACCTCACGATGAATCTGCGCAAGGTACAGCCCGATCATGCCCAGCGCGATCATCATCGCACTGCCCTGCACCAGCAGCAGCAGGATGACCGTCGTGAAACCCTCGACGGCGAAGCCGCGCGCCCAGTTCCACAGCGTCTGGGCGCCCAGCACGATTGCGAACAGGCCGAACGCGCAGCCCAGCAGCGTGACCAGGTGCAGCGGCGCCGAGGTGAACGACAGCAGGTTGCGCACGCCGTAGCCGAACAGCCCCGGCAGCGAAAAGTGCGAGCGCCCGGCCGTCCTGCGGCGTGGCTCGAATTCCACCCGCGCGCGTCGAAAACCCACCCAGGTACTCAGGCCGCGGAAGAAGACAACCCGCTCGGGCATCTGCAGCAGCGAATCGACCACCTTGCGGTCCAGCACCCGATAATCCGTCGCATTGATCAGATCCACGCCGGTCAGCGTGGAAAATATCCGGTTGAAGGCCTGGGCTGCCCAGCGCACCAGTCCGCGCTGCCCGGACCGCCGCGTCTTGATGCCCTCGACGACATCGGCGCCGCCACGCCATGCCGCGATCATTTCCGGCAGCACAGCGGGCGGATGCTGGCCGTCGCCGTCCATCACCGCCACAGCCTGGCCCCGGCTCGCGGTCAGTCCGGCCAGCACGGCCGACTCCTTGCCGAAATGGCGCGACAGCGAGATGCCGTGCACGTCGGCATGCGCCCGGCTCTTTTCCTGCACCACCGGCCACGTCCGGTCGTCGGAGCCGTCGTCGCAGACGATGACCTCGAACCGCGTCCCGTTGGCGAGCAACACCGAGCGGATCTCGTCGATCAGCGACGCGAGCTGGCCGGCCTCGTTGAGCACGGGAACGACCAGCGAAATCTCGGGGCCTTCGGTCGAATCAGGCAGTTTCGGATCGCTGGATTTCATCACCCCTCCGGCGGCAGATCGGCGCGCTCGTACCCGGAAGCCGTCGTCGAACTCAATCGGCCAGCATGTAGTCGATGGCCAGGTTGGCCAGCGCCCGTACCCCGGTTTGCATGCCCGACTCTTCGATGTAGAAGTCCGGGGTGTGGTGCGGCGCGGCCTCCGACGGGTCCCGGTCGGCCGGCATGCCGCCGACGAAGAAGTACAGCCCCGGCACTTCCTTCTGGAAAAACGAGAAATCCTCGGCGCCGGTGATGGCATCGACCCGTACGGCATTCTCGCCGCCGACGCGTTCCAGCGTGGGCGCCATCCGCTCGGTCAGTTCAGGATCGTTGTAGGTCACCGGGTAGCCACGCTGGATGTCGACGTTCACGGTCGCGCCCTGGCTGGCAGCGATGTGTTCTGCAGTGCGCCGGATGTCGGCGAAGATCTTGTCCTGCATGCCGGTATCAAGGGTACGGATGGTGCCGATCAGTTCGGCCGACTCGGGGATGATGTTGTTGCGAACCCCGGCGCGCACCCGGCCGACCGAAATCACCGCGGCCTCCTTGGTCAGCTCGGTCTGGCGGCTGACGATCATGTTCAGGCCGATGACGATCTGCGAGGCCACCGCGATCGGGTCGACGCCGGTCCACGGCGTGGAGCCGTGCGTCTGCTTGCCGTTGACGGTAATCACGAAGCGATCGGCCGCGGCCATGATGCCGCCGGCGCGGAATCCGATCTGCCCGACCGGCGCCAGCGACCAGATGTGCTGGCCGAAGATGACGTCCACGTCCGGATCCTCGAGCACCCCCTCGGCCACCATCAGCTCGCCGCCGCCCTCCTCGCCGGGCGGCGCGCCCTCCTCGGCCGGCTGGAAGATGAACTTGATCGTGCCGGGAAGCTCGTCACGCCGGGCCGCGAACATCTCGGCCACGCCCATCAGCATCGCCATGTGGCTGTCGTGCCCGCAGGCATGCGATACGGGGACTTCCTCGCCGAGAAACTCGGTGGTCACCTCGGGCGTGAACGGCAGATCGGCGCGCGACGGCACCGGCAGCGCGTCCATATCGGCGCGCAGCCCGACCACGGGACCGGGCCGGCCGCCGGCGAGCACCCCGACCACGCCGGTATGCGCCACCCCGGTCCGGACTTCCATGCCCAGGCCGCGCAGGAAATCGGCGATGTATTCGGCAGTTTCGAATTCGCGGTTCGAAAGCTCCGGATTGGCGTGGAAATGCCTGCGCCACTCCACCACCCGCGGCTGCAGCCGCTCGGCCTGCGCGTCGATGTAGGCATGCCACTCGGCGGCGTCGCCGGAAGACTGTGCCCACGTACCCGCGGCACCAACGGCCAGCGCCAGCGCGCCGGCCAACAGAACTGAATTCCTGAACATGAGCGAAGGATTCCCGTACAAGACAAGTCCCGCATTGTCGGCGTGGCCGGCTCCGATTGCAAGACGCCGCCGCATGTCCGCGGGGCATAATGAACGTCCGACCGACCCGACGCCGAGGCCCGCATGATCACCGTCCACCACCTGGAAAATTCCCGCTCGCAGCGCGTCCTGTGGCTGCTCGAAGAACTGGGCTGCAAATACAGGATCAAGCACTACAAGCGCGATGCGAAGACCAACCTGGCGCCGGCGTCGCTGAAGAAGGTGCATCCGCTGGGCAAGTCACCGGTGATTACCGACGGCGACCGCACCGTGGCCGAGTCCGGCACCATTATCGAGTACCTGGCGCGCACCTACGGCGAGGGCCGCTGGGCGCCCGCGCTGGAAGACGCGCACTACTGGAACTTCAATTACTGGATGCACTACGCCGAAGCTTCGCTGATGCCGCCGCTGCTGATCAAGCTGGTGTTTTCCAAGCTGCGCCAACCGCCGGTGCCGTTCTTCATCCGGCCGATTTCCGGGCGCATCGCCGACCAGGTCGATCGCGCCTTCACCGATCCGCAGATCGATACGCATTTCACCTACGTCGACGAATACCTGGGCGCCCATCACTGGTTTGCCGGCGACGAGATTTCGGCGGCCGACGTCCAGATGAGCTTTCCGCTGGAAGCCGCGCTGGCCGTGGGCACGATCAGCCGCGCCGACTATCCCAACGTGGCGGTATACGTCAACAAGGTCCAGGGCCGCGACGCCTACCTGCGGGCGCTGGAGAAAGGCGGCGATTACGACTACGGCCCGCGACTCGAGAAATGATCATTGCCTCGGTCGAAACACCGGCGGGTCACGGCCCCGGGCATCCCCGGATTCAATGATCGATTTTCTCGATCGCGACGAAACGATTCCCCAGCCGCGGCACGCAGACCCAATGCTCCGGAATCGCCGAGGTTTTATCCACATCACGTTTCAACCGGTCTGTTGCGATGGAAGCGCCCGAAAAAACTATTGTTATCAGTGGACTGGAACGCTCACATCCAATACACTGAAAGTGATTTCCGCCGAACGGGATGCGCGTCTCGCTCCAATTCGGCGAAATCAAGGGGGATTCATCCATAAAATTGATGCAAGCACAAGGGCGATGTCGCCGGAATGATCCGGGGACGAAGGCCCACCTCGAATTGCCAAGGAGTGAATCCAGTGAAAATCTTTCGCAGCCAGAAACCATTCAGCTTATTGCTCAAGACCGCCGCGGCGACGGCGATCGCGCTTTCGGCGATCAGCGCCCAGGCGCTCGAGATCACCGGCGGCTTCACCGGCTGGTGGGCACAACCCAACCAGCAGAACCACGGCCTGATCATCGCCATTTCCCGCCTGCCCAGCGGTGAAAAGACCGGCGTGGTCTACTGGGCGCATTTCGACGAAGAAGGCAATCCCGCCTGGCTGATTGCCCAGGGCGAAATCGAAGACGACATGATCGATGCCGACGTGTTCGCTTTTGAAGGCGTCACTTTCATGCAGGGCGCTGACCCGGGCGCGAACTTCGGCGAGGAGATCGGTACCATGCAGGTGGCATTCTCCGATTGCCTCAACGGCGAAGTGAATTTCGACACCCAAACCGTGGGCGCCGGCTCGTTCGCCATCGAGCGCCTGACCAATCAGCCCGGCGCCGTTTGCAGCGGCGGGATCGGCGACGACTTCTCGGCAATCGATCTGCCCGAGGGATTCGAGATTGCGCTTGCCCCGACCGACGTGATTCCGGACGCGCGCGGCACCGCCGAGTTCAAGGCCACCCCGGGCAACGCGAAATTCGAAGTCGAGATCGAACAAGTCCCGGCCGGTGAATACGAACTGCAGGTAGGCGGCGAGACCCGCGGCGCAATCACCGTGGTCAACACCAGCACCGGCGAAAGCGAGGGCGAAATCGAGTTCCGCTCGCCGGCCGACGAGGGCGATCTGCTGCTCGACTTCGATCCACGCGACCAGATCATCGACGTCCTCTCCGACGGCCAGGTCGTCTTGACCGCGCTGGCCCCGGAAGAAGGCGACTTCCCCGGCAACCCGCCGGCGTTCGACATGCCGATACAGGGCGACCTGGAACTCGAGCTCGAACTGACCAACGAAGGCGTATTCCCAGAAGGCGAGGCCGAAGCCGAGTTCGAGATGCGCAGGAACCGCGCCGAGTTCGAAATCGAGGTCTCGGGTATTCCGGCGGGTACTTACCCGGTATTCATCGGCGGCATCAACCAGGGCAACATCACCGTCGACGAGGATGAGCTGGGCGACACCGACGGCGAACTCGAGTTCGCGTTTCCGCCGAGCGGCTTCAATCCGCTGGACTTCGATCCGCGCGGTCAGATGATCGAGATCCTGGAAGGCGCAACGCCACTGTTTTACGGCATCTTCCCGGAAGGCGAACCGGAAGACAGTGGCAACGGCCCGGGCAACGGCAACGGCCCGGGCAACGGCAACGGGCCGGGCAACGGCAACGGACCGGGTAACGGCAACGGACCGGGTAACGGGCCACCCGACGAAGACGAAGACGAAGACGAAGACGAAGACGAGGACGAAGACGAGGACGAAGACGAGGACGAAGACGAGGACGAAGAGCCCC
>JAGXKW010000106.1 GCA_018334995.1 Wenzhouxiangellaceae bacterium | reverse complement strand
ATGGTGGGCCGTGAAGGACTCGAACCTTCAACCAACGGGTTAAAAGCCCGGTGCTCTACCACTTGAGCTAACGGCCCGGTTGAACGAAGCCGAGGATTATACCGGAATAGCTCGCTGCCGGGCCAGGATTCGTCGGGGACGTCGCCCCGACCTGCGCGCCTCGGTTGACATAGGATTCGTCGGGGACGTGGTCCCGAGCTACCGTCGCGAGCGGATTGCGTAGGTCGGTGCGGCGTCGCCGACGCGATGTTCGGATTGGTGGCGTCGGGGCCTGGCCTAGTCGCCCGACTTGACCTGCTGCCAAAGCGCTTCCTGTGCGTCCAGGTCGAGGTCCTCGAAACGCTGACCGGCTTCGGAGGCGGCATTTTCCATCGCCCGGAACCGGCTTTCGAATTTCAGGTTGGTCCGGCGCAGCGCGCCGTCGGCGTCGATGTCGAGCTTGCGCGCGAGGTTGGCGACGGCGAACAGCACGTCGCCCAGTTCGTCTTCCGTCCGGTCTCTATCGCCCGATTCCAGTTCGTCCTCGAGTTCGCCCAGTTCCTCGCGGATCTTGGCCAGCACCGGTTTCAGGTCCGGCCAGTCGAAGCCGGCGCGCGCGGCGCGCTTTTGCAGCTTGACCGCGCGCCGGAGCGGCGGCAGGGAGGCGGGGACCCCGTCGATGTGGCTGGACATGCCGGCTTCTTCGCGCTCGGCGGCCTTGATGCGCTCCCAGCTCTCGGTCTGGGTGTCGGCGTCCATCGTCGGACCGTCTCCGAATACGTGCGGATGACGCCGGATCAGCTTGTCGGCGACCGCCCCGGCAACCTCGTCGAAGTCGAACGCCCCGATCTCGCGCGCCAGGCGGGCGTGGAACACGACCTGGAACAGCAGGTCGCCCAGTTCGTCCTTAAGATGCTCGAGATCGTCGCGCTCGATCGCATCGGCGACCTCGTGCGCTTCCTCGATCGTGTAAGGCGCAATCGTGCGAAAGGTCTGCTCCAGGTCCCACGGGCAGCCGCCCTCGGGGTCGCGCAGGCGGTCCATGACCTCGAGCAGGCGGTCGATAGACGAAGCATCGGGATCAGGGAGATTCACCGAGAACCACCATCTTCACGCAGCCGGCCTTGACGTACTTGTGCAGATCGGATCTCGACTCGCTCGCGAAATCCCCGGATCTCCGGCTCATCGGGAGTCGGATTCGAATTTCGGTTCATCTTGCGTTCTCCAGGTATTGACTTGTTGATATGTTGGCCGTGCCGTCGGGGACGGCGCCCCGACCTACGGCGTTGTTCGACCCACCGGATTCGTCGGGGACGGCGCCCCGACCTACGGCGTTGATCGACCTACCGCATGCGTCGGGGACGGGGCCCCGACCTACGGCTGGATCCCGGATAACGCCGCGCTGCGCGCGACGTTTCCGGGATGACGTAAAGTCCGTAGGTCGGCGCGGCGTCGCCGACGTTCCTGTCTTTCCCATGTTTTCAAGAAATTCGGCATCAACTCGGCTTGAGTTCCACTTCCACCCGCAAGCCGCCCAGCGGTGACTGGCCGCTTACGATCCGGCCATGATAGCTATCGACGATGCGCTGGACGATGGACAGGCCCAGCCCCTGCCCCTCGGCGATTTCGTCGCCGCGCACGCCGCGCTTGAGCATTTCGCCAAAGCGCGCTTCGTCGAGCCCGGGGCCGTCGTCGTCGACGGTGAGTCGAAGGCCGCTGCGCCGGCCGCTGGACGAATGCGCTTCGACGGCCACGCGCACCTGGCTTCGCCCGTACTTGGCGGCGTTTTCCAGCAGGTTGCCCAGGATCTCCATCAGGTCGCGCTCGGCGACGTTGGCCCGCAGTGAGGGCTCCACTCCGGTCTCGAACCGCACATCGGGATAGAGCTTGCGCAGGCTGCGTACCACGCGCTCGACCAGCGGTGCGAGCGCCAGACGGGGCAGCATGGTGCGCCGGCCCGAGCGGGCCGCGCGGTCGAGCTCCGCACGAATCCTGGCCTGCATCTGCGCCACCGTTTCGCGCAATTCGGCCTTTCCGAGGCGTTCATCGGCATCGAGCTGCGAATTCAGCACCGCCAGCGGGGTCTTGAGCGAATGCGCCAGGTCGCCCAGCGCGCGGCTGTACTGTTCGGCGTTGGCGCGCTCGGTGGCCAGCAACGCGTTGAGGTTCTCGGTCAGCGGCGCAAGTTCACGGGGATAGCGACCGCTCAGCCGCTCGCGCTGACCGGTCTCGATCTCGCCGACCTCGCCGGCCACCCGGCGCAGGATCTGGAGCGGCTGGAACAGCAGCACGAACTGGGCGATCAGCAGCACGACCGCGGCCAGCGCCAGCCAGCGCCACAGGTCGCCGCGAAACGTTGCCATCGCCTGTTCGAGCCGATCCCCGTCCTCGGCCGCCCATACGGCCAGGTCCACGATTTCTCCGGCCTCGGTCTCCCAGCCCAGGCCGAGGCGATACACATACCAGGGATATTCGGCATCGGCCGTGCGGAAACGCTCTGCGCCGCGGGCGATGCGCGTTTCCTCGAGCGGGATGTCGACGCCGACGGTCGACGGCGAAACCCACTGGTCCGTGTCGGTATAGACGCCGGCGTAAAGTCCGGATTCAGGTTGCGTCAGCAGCGACTCGGCCGGTGCGCCGGCCCAGCCGACGGACCCGGCCGCGTCGACCTCCAGCCCGGCCAGCACCGCGAACGCCGCCGACTCCAGGCGCTCGCGCAGCGCACTTTCCTCGGAGGCGCGGAAGGCGCGGTCGACCGAAAGACCGATCAGCCCCAGCGCGAGCAGCACCACCGCCAGCGCCGACAGCGACAGGCGGAGCAGCAACGACGGAGGTTTGCGCGCGAAGGGCATTGGGCAATCGTAACCGGATTACCCGGGCGGCTTGGAGTTCGGGATGATGTAAATGCGATCGCGCTCTCGGGCAGATTCGCGAGGTCCCGGATAACGCCGCGCTGGGCGCGTCGTTTCCAGGATGACGAGGGGGTTAGTTTTACGATGGGGAGATGACAGCCGATTTCGTCGGGGACGTCGCCCCGACCTACGACGTCCGCGCACCGTGCCCGATCTTGCGTAGGTCGGCCCGGCGTGGCCGACGCGATGTTTGGGTTTGCTTCGTCGGGGACGTCGCCCCGACCTACGGCACCAAGCGGGCGCTCTGCGTCGGGGACGTCGCCCCGGCCACGGAACCGACGCGTGCGAGTCAATCGGCTTCGCCGGGGCTGAAGCGGTATCCCTGGCCGCGCAGGGTCTGGATCGGTTTCCATTTTCCGTCGGGATCGAGCTTCTTGCGCAACCGGCCGAGGATGACTTCGATGACGTTGCTTTCGGGATCGGCGTCGTCCTCGTAAAGGTGCTCGTTGAGCTGCATCTTCGACAGGACCTCGTCGGGATGCAGCACGAAGTATTCGAGCAGCTTGTACTCGAACTGGGTCAGCTCCAGCGGCCGGTCTGCGAGACTGACATTGCGCGAGGACAGGTTGATCTTCAACGGGCCGAATTCGAGCTCGGACGACGCATGGCCACCGGCACGGCGCAGCAGCGCGTGAACGCGCGCGATCAACTCCTCGGTGCGGAACGGCTTGGTCAGGTAATCGTCGGCACCCGAATCCAGCGCCTCGACCTTGTCCTGCCAGTGATCGCGCGCGGTAAGAATGAGCACGGGGTAGCGCTTGTCGGCCTGCCTGAGTTCCTTGACGACCTCCAGTCCGGACTTGCCCGGCAGGCCGAGATCCACGATGGCCAGGTCCAGCGGGTATTCGGTTGCAAAGTACGCGCCCTCGACGCCGTCGCCGACCGCGTCGACCGCGAAACCCTCGGCCCGCAGCCTGTCGGTCAGGTTTTCGCGCAGGGTGGTTTCATCTTCCAGCAGCAAAACGCGCATGGGCGGTCAGGTCCGGTTGGCGGAAGCAGGAGGCACTTGTGTCATTGCCGGCTCGACCGGCAATCCAGTCAAATGGAGAGTCGGCCCCGGGCCGACGCTTGCAACACTGGATGCCCGGTCGGAGCCGGGCATGACAAGAAAAGGAACCCTTGCCAGGCCGGACACCACTCCCACATGATCGGCGAGCTGCTTGCGGTCACGCGCCGGCACGCGGATGGTCTTGATCACGTCATCCTGGGTCAGGATGCGGATCACGTAGAACTTGCGCCCGCCCCGCTCCACCACCCGGGCCGAAACCACCTTCTTGGCGTCGTACTGGCGCGCGACGCGCTCGGCCACCTCGCGCAGGCTGTCGGCCAGCGCCCCGGGCGCGGGCAACGCAAGGGCCAGCGCCAGACCCAGGAGGAGCGGCCGCAGCAGGCGCGCAAGGCGATTTCGATGGCTGGTTTGACGTTTCACGAGGACGATTCTACCGCCGGCGGCTTAATCCGTGCTGAACCGCCCTGTGTATCCGACGGGGACGAAAGCCCGAGGTGAGTCCATCCCGTTGAGGCGTCGGGGACGGCGCCCCGACCTACGGCGACCACGCGCATCGTGCCCGATCCTGGGTAGGTCGGCGCGCCGTCGCCGACGGGGTTCAAAAAACCAAACAAAAAGGCCGCCCCGGGGGCGGCCTTTTCGTACATCAGTCAGAGACTGAATTTTCGACTGTCGATCAGGCCATCATGCGGCGGGTGGCGAAACCACCAGCCAACAGCAGCATCAGGCTCATCACGACCAGGCCCCAGCGGCTCATGGTCGGAACCACAAGCGGGCG
>JAGXKW010000042.1 GCA_018334995.1 Wenzhouxiangellaceae bacterium | reverse complement strand
TCCTTGTTGTAGTTGTCTTCTCCAAGGTTACGGTTCTTGCCGAAGCCGTCTCGATTGAACGTGGCCGCGCTTGCGCCGATCGCGAGCGTATCGCCGATCGGGGTCTCGGCAGACACGATGAGGTCGGCCTGGTCGTAACTGCCGTAGGAGCCCTGGATGGACAGCGACGGCTCATTGCCCAGTCGCTTGGTCACGTACTTGACGGCACCACCGATCGTGTTGCGTCCGTACAGGGTTCCCTGCGGTCCACGCAGCACTTCGATTCGTTCCACGTCGTAGACTTCCAGCAGCGCGCCCTGCGGACGGTTCAGGTAAACATCGTCGATGTAGATACCGACACCCGCTTCGAAGCCAGCGACCGGATCCTGCTGACCGACGCCGCGAATGAATGCCGTCAACGTATTGTTGGTGCCGCGCGATGTCTCGATGGTGGCGTTCGGTACGACCCTGTTGAGGAAGGTGATGTCCTGTGCGCCGAAATCCGCGAGTTTTTCGCCGCTCAACGCAGTGACCGAGATCGGAACGTCCTGCAGATCTTCGTCCCGCCGCCGCGCGGTGACGATGATCCGGTCCTGATCGGCCGCTTCCGCATCCCGATCATCCGAGTCATCCCGGTCGCCGGTGTCCTGCGCATGCGCCGCCGCGAAACCGATGCACAGACCGGAAATCAGCGCCATTCGAATCGCGCGTCCGAGCCGCGTGCGCTTGTGAATTGTTTTTGTCGAATCGATCATGCTGCAACCTCGCCTGCTGCTTGAATTGAATGATTCCTGCTGGACTTGAATCCGTCGCTCCCGGCCGGACCGACCAGTCGCTAACGAGTCTATAGCGGCGAGGAAGGGGAGAATACTGTACCAAGGTACAAGCGGAGTGCCCCGGCCCGCGATGCGCCTGCTCGCGCCGTTCTGCAAACCCACCGATTCCGCTTGTACCTTGGTACAGTTCCATGTCGTCGCCAACCCACGCACCATGTCAAACGTCGGCAATATGTGCCGGCCAATGCGATTCGAGCCATGGGTGTTGACGAATGTTGAGCCTGATCGGGCTGCTGGGCGGCCTTGCACTGCTGATTGTCCTGACCATGCGCGGCATGAGCCTGTTCGTGGCCACACCGCTGTGCGCGCTGCTGGTGGCACTGACCAGCGACATTGCGCTGCTGCCGCCGCTGGCCGGGGCCGAACAGGCCGACCTGGTTACCCAGTACATGGAAGGCTTCACCGGCTTCATCGCGGCCTGGTTCTTCATCTTCCTGCTCGGCTCGCTGTTCGGCAAGATGATGGAATCGTCCGGCGGCGCCGAAAGCGTGGCGCACTGGATCATCAACCGGCTCGGCAACGCCAGGGCCGCGCTGGCCGTGGTCATCGCCTGCGCCGTGCTGACCTACGGCGGCGTCAGCCTGTTCGTGGTCGCGTTCTCGGTCTACCCGATGGCGCTGGCGCTGTTTCGCGACGCCGACCTGCCGCGCCGCTTCATTCCGGCGACCATGGCATTCGGCTCGGTGACCTTCACCATGACCTCGGCGGGCTCGCCGGAAATCCAGAACTGGATTCCGGTCGAGTTCCTGGGTTCCAGCCCGCTGGCCGCGTGGCAGGCCAGCCTGATCGTGGCGATCTTCATGGCAACCACCGGTTATGTCTGGCTCAAGTGGATGCTCGACCGGGCCATGGCGCGCGGCGAGTCCTTCGACGAGCGCGAATTCGACCCGGAAAGCGGGCGCGGTGACCTGCCCCATCCGGCACTGTCGGCGCTGCCGCTGCTGGTGGTGCTCGGGGTTTCTTTCACCACCCACGACATGCTCGGCACTTCGGCGCTGATCATCGCGCTGCTGTCCGGCTGCATTGCCGCGGCCGCGATCAACATCAACCACCTGCATTCGCCCGGACAGGCGTTGACCGAAGGCGGCACCGGCGCGCTGATTGCGATCGGCAACACCGCAGCCGTGGTCGGTTTCGGCACCGTGGCCAAGGCCGCGCCGGCGTTCGATGCGGCGGTGGTCTGGGTCACCGGCCTGCCGGGCAACGGCCTTGTATCGGCCGCCATTGCCGTGTCGGCCATCGCGGCGATGACCGGCTCGGCCTCCGGCGGCCAGGCGATCGCGCTGCCCATTCTCGGGCCGCACTACATCGACCAGGGCGTGGACCCCGACCAGCTCCACCGGGTGGTCGCCATATCTTCGGGCGCGCTGGACTCGCTGCCCCATAACGGTTATGTGGTCACCACCATTCGTGCGATCTGCGGCGAGTCGCACGCCGGGGCCTACCCGGCCATGGGTGCCTTGACCGTCCTGGTACCGGTGGCCGGGCTGCTGCTCTGCCTGGGGCTGTTCGCGATCGGGCTATAGCACAGGGCTGGGCTGGCCCGACCCACACTGCAGACCCGCTATGCCTGGCTGGATCCGATGCGATTTCCGGGGCCGGGCGACGGCCATTGCCGACCGGATCGTCGTGCTTCTGATCGACGTTCTCGTCAGCGGCTTTGATGCCGCGCTTCCAGCTGTCGGCAGATCTCTTCGAGCGATACGTCGCTGGCCGCGAGCACGACCAGCAGGTGGTACAGCAGGTCGGCCGATTCGTTGACCAGTTCCTCGCGGTCGCCGGCGGTGGCGGCCAGGGCGACTTCCACGCCTTCTTCGCCGACCTTCTGCGCGCATCGCTTGACGCCCTTGGCCAGCAATCCGGCGGTATAGCTGGACTGGGGATCGGCGCCGACGCGCGATTCGATGACGCGCTCGAGCTCGGCCAGGAAAGCGACCGGCGGATGGCCTTCGTTGCCCCAGCAGGTGTCGGTGCCCAGGTGGCAGGTGGGACCATGCGGCACGGCATGGACCAGCAGCGTGTCGCGGTCGCAGTCGACCTGCATGCCCATCAGCTCCAGCGTGTTTCCCGAGCTCTCGCCCTTGGTCCACAGGCGCTGCCTGCTTCTCGAAAAGAACGTGACGTGCCCGGTGGCCTGCGTCTTTTCCAGCGCTTCCGGATTCATGTAGCCGAGCATCAGCACCCGGCCGGTGCGGGCGTCCTGGACGATTGACGGCATCAGGCCGCCGGCCTTGTCCCAGTCGAGATTGTCGAGATTGACCATGCTGTTTTCCCTGGAGTCTTTGGCGCAGGCGGGTCGACCCGCATCGCTCGAATCATTCGCCGCTCAGCGCGCCGCCGCAACTCGAACCCTGCCCGGCCGTGCAGCCGTAGCAGTGATCGGCCACGCCAATGGCGGGCGGCACGTCTTCGGCCTCGACCAGATCGGCCAGGTGCGTATGTTCCTCGGCACCGCCCAGCGGCAGACCCAGCATCTGGTTGAAATCACAATCGTAGACGTAACCGCGATAGTCCACGCTGACCAGCTCACGGCACATCACGCCTCGCAGGTTGTCGCGGCGGTAGCTGTTTTTCAACAGCGTCATGTAATCGTCGAACTGACCCTGCGCCAGCAATACCGCGCCGAAGCGCTTGATCGGCATGTTGGTGATCGTATACAGGTTGTTGAACACGATGCCGAATTCGTCGGCCAGCAGGCGCCGGTAAGCACAAGCCAGCGCTTCCTGCGGCGGCGGCAGGCTGGCGCCTGTCGGATTGTAGACCAGGTTCAGCACCAGGCCCGAGTCCGGTTTGCCGTAACCGTGACGGTTCAGCGTCTGCAGCGCGCGGATCGAGGCTTCGAATACGCCGCTGCCGCGCTGTGCGTCCACGTTCTCCTTCGAATAGCACGGCAGCGAAGCCACCGCTTCGACGCGGTGCGCGGCCAGGAACGGTGCCACCCAGTCGTAACCGGGCGCTTCCATGATGGTCGGGTTGAGCCGGTCCATGACGTGGACGCCGCGCTCGCGCGCCCGTTCGACCAGCCAGCGAAACTCCGGATTCATTTCGGGTGAGCCGCCGGTCACGTCCAGCGTGCCGATGCCGAAGCGATCGATCACGGCCAGCGCCTGTTCCATGGTCGTACGGTCCATCAGTTCGGTGCGGTTCGGACCGGCGTTGACGTGGCAATGGACGCACGCGATGTTGCACAAATAGCCCAGGTTCATCTGCAGCGTTCCCAGCGATCGGCGCCGGATCGCCGGAAAGCCGGAGTTCTTCAGCAGCGGCCAGCTGTCTCTCATCGTTGCATCCTGCTCGAATCAACCCGGATCATTGCACAACCTGCGTCGAGCCGGCCTGCACGCGGGTCTCGACGCCGTTTGCGCGCAGCCAGTCCTTGAGCGCCGGAATCGCGATCTGGCCGGAATGGAACACGGTGGCCGCCAGCGCGCCGTCGACGTCGGCTTGTTCGAAGACTTCGAGGAAATGCTCGCGCCGGCCGGCCCCGCCCGAGGCGATCAGGGGCACGTCGCAGATGGCGCGCATTTCGGCGAGCTGCTCGATGTCGTAGCCGGTGCGCACGCCGTCGGCGTCCATGCAGTTGAGCACGATTTCGCCGGCGCCCAGTTGCTGCACCTGCTCGACCCAGGCGCGGGTATCCAGGTCCGGATCGATCATGTTGCCCGGATCGCCGGTGTTGGCGCGCAGCCGGTAGCCATTCCTGTCGCGAATCGAATCGATGCCGATGACCACGCACTGGCTGCCGAAGGTATCGGCCAGTTCGCGCACCAGCTGCGGCCGCTTCAGGGCGGGGCTGTTGACCGAGATCTTGTCGGCGCCGGCGTGCAGCACGGCGCGCGCGCGTTCGACGTCGCGAATGCCGCCGGCGACCGCGAACGGGATATCGATCTCGGCGGCCACCCGTTCGACCCATTCGACGTCGACGCTGCGCTGCTCGGGGCTGGCGGTGATGTCGTAGAACACCAGTTCGTCGGCGCCCTGATCGCGGTAGGCCCGGGCGCGTTCGATGATGTCGCCCATGTCGACGTGGTCGCGGAACTTTACGCCCTTGACCACGCGACCGGCGCGCACGTCGAGGCACGGGATGATGCGCACCGCGACCATTATGGCGCGTTCCCTTGCTTGAACCGGCCAATCGCGTCCATGGGGACGCGGCCTTCAAGCAGCGCGCGGCCGACAATGCAGCCGTGCACGCCGGTGGCGGCGACCGCCTCGATATCGGCTTCCGAGCCGATGCCGCCGGAGGCCTGGATCCGAAGCGTCGGGAAGTGCTCGCGCAGTTCCCGGTATAACTCGACGCCGGCGCCGGTCAGCATCCCGTCGCGCTCGATGTCGGTGCACAGCAGGTGTTCCAGGCCGGCACCGGTGAGGTGCTCGAGCAGTTCGAACAGATCCTGCTCGCCGGACTCTGTCCATCCTGCCGCCTGCGGCATCCAGCGGCCACCGGCGTCTCGTTTGACGTCCAGCCCGGCGACGACACGCTCGGCGCCGAACGATCCGATCCAATCGCACACGGTTTGCGGGTCGCGCACACACACGCTGCCGATCACCACCCGCGCCGCGCCGGCATCCAGGCGCGCCTGGACGTCGTGCCTGCCGCGCACGCCGCCGCCGGTCTGCACCGGGATGTCGAGCGCGCCGCAGATTTCGCCGATCGGCGCCAGGTTGCCGTCGCCGCCGTCCAGCGCCGAATCGAGGTCGACGATATGGATCAGCCCGGCGCCGGCATCGCGGTACAGCCGGGCCTGGTCCAGCGCGGTTTCGGCATAGCGGGTCTCGCGCGCGTAGTCGCCCTGTTGCAGGCGCACCACGCGGCCGTGGCGGAGATCGATGGCGGGGATCAAGATCATGGGCTCAGGAAGTTCCTCAATAGAGTCTGGCCGGCACTGGCCGACTTTTCCGGGTGAAACTGGCAGGCGGCGAAGTTGTCGCGGCGCACGACCGCGGCGAACTCGCGGCCGTGCTCGCTGGTGGCCACGGCCCCCTCGGCCGGAGCGGCGTAGCTGTGCACGAAGTAGAACCACTCGTCGCCCGCCAGGCCACGGGCGAGCGGATCGTCGGTGGTCCATTTCAACTGGTTCCAGCCCATGTGCGGCAGTCGCAGGCCCGGCGCTTCGGGCAGTCGGGTCACCCGGCCCGGGATCAAACCCAGGCACGGCGTATCGCCCTCTTCGGAGGATTCGAACAGCAGCTGCAGCCCGAGACAGATGCCCAGCACCGGCTGGGCCAGGCCGCGGATCACGTCGACCAGCCCGTGCTCGCGCAATGCGTTCATCGACCACGCCGCCGCGCCCACGCCGGGCAGAATCACGCGCGAGGCTTGCCGGATGACATCGGCATCGCGCGTCAGCACGCTCTCCGCGCCGAGACGGTTCAATGCCTGCACCACCGACCCCAGGTTCGCCCCGCCGGAATTGATCACCGCGATGGTCATGGTTTGTGTGTCCAGATGTTGTTTCTGGAACCGCAAATGAACGCGAATGAACGCAAATAAATGGCCATGAATATCAACGGATTCGAACACAGGTCGAATAGTTGCCGAGATAGGGCTTCTTTTCGCAATCATGAAGCGAAAAGGCACGAAAATGCCTCGGCTCTTCGTAACTTTCGTACTTTCTCTGTGCCCTTCGTAACTTGTACATTAGATATTTCAGATTTTTATTTGCGTTCATTCGCGTCCATTTGCGGTTCAGTCCCCAACAGGACTAAAGCATCCCCTTGGTCGACGGGGTGCCGCCTTCGCCCTTTGCCAGGGCCGGGCGCAGGGCGCGGCCGACGCCCTTGAAGCAGGCCTCGACGAGGTGGTGGGTGTTGTCGCCCGACAGCTCGATGTGGATCGCGCAGCGCAGTTTCTGCGCCAGCGAGGCGAAGAAGTGGCTGACCATTTCGGTGTGCAGACCGCCGACCGATTCGCGCGGGAATTCGCCGTCGAGCACGAATACCGGCCGTCCGGAAAGATCAATGGCCACCCGGGCCAGCGATTCGTCCATCGGCAGCGTGAAGCCATAACGCCCGATGCCGCGCCGGTCTCCCAGCGCGCTGTCCAGCGCCTCGCCCAGGGCCAGCGCGCAGTCCTCGACGGTGTGGTGCTCGTCGATGTGCAGGTCGCCCGTGCAGCTCAGTTCCAGCGCAAATCCACCATGCGCGGCGAGCTGGTCGAGCATGTGGTCGAAAAAGCCGATGCCGGTGGTGTTGACGACGGGCTGGTCGGCGTCCAGGTCGACCGAAACATCGATGTCGGTCTCGTTGGTCTTGCGCGCAACGCGCGCGGTGCGCGGCTGGTCGAGCAGCCGAGCGGCGAGTTTCGGCCAGCTCATGCCGTCCGGCCCGACGCGCAGGCCCTGCAGGCCCATGTTCTCGGCCAGCTGCATGTCGGTCTCGCGATCGCCGATCACGGCCGAGCGTTCCCGGTCCAGGTTCGTATCGCGCAGGTATTCCAGCAGCATGCCCACGCCCGGCTTGCGGTTCGGGCTGTTGTCGACCGGCAGGCTCGGGTCGATATGCTCGGCGTCGAATTCGATGCCCTGCGAATCGAGAATCTGCAGCAGCAGCTCGTGCGGGCCGCGGAACCGTTCTTCGGGGAACGATTCGGTGCCCAGTCCGTCCTGGTTGCTGACCATGACGAAACGGTATCCGGCGTCCTTGAGTCGAAGCAGCGCCGGAATGACCCCGGGCACCAGCCGGAACTTTTCCAGCGCATCGACCTGCTCGTCTTCGGGCTCTTCGATCAGGCAGCCGTCGCGGTCGATGAACAGGATCTTGCGGTAGCTCATGCCGGAGACTCCGCTGGATGCCACTGGCGCAGAAAATCGATCAGCGCGGCATTTTCCTCCGGCGTGCCCACCGTGATCCGGACGCAGTCGGCCAGGCCCGGCTGCGCCGACTGGTCGCGCAGGCGGATGCCGGCGCGTGCCGCCTCGGCGACCAGCCGCTTGCCGTCGACGGCGCGCACCAGCACGAAGTTGGCCGCACCCTTCCAGACCCTGGAGATTCCGGGACTGGCCTCCAGCACTTCGATAAGGCGCGTGCGCTCGGCGGCCAGCATCTCCAGGTGCGCGCGCTCGGCGGCCAGCGCATCATCGTCCAGCGCCCGCAGCGCAATCGCCACCGTGGGCGTGGGCAAAGGATACGGCGCGATGATGCGCCGCAACAGGCCGATGACCTCGGGCCGCGCGATCACGCTGCCCAGCCGGCAGCCGGCCAGCGCATGGGCTTTCGACAGCGTGCGCAGCAGCACCAGGTTGGGGTGCCGTTCCAGCAGCGTCAGCATCGAGGTCTCGGGCGCGAACTCCACGTAGGCCTCGTCGACCACGACCAGGCCGGTTTCGGCGCGGGCTTCGGCCAGCGCGGCGACTCGGTCGGCGTCGATGGTATTGCCGGTGGGATTATTCGGAGAACACAGGAAGACGATCCGGCAGCCGTCCGCCTTTTCTTCCAGGTCGGGCGCCAGGTCGAAGGCATATCCATGCTCCGATTCGCGCTCGACCAGCGGCGCTTCGACGACTTCGGCGCCCTGCACCCGGGCCGACAGCGCGTACATGCCGAAACACGGCGGACAGACCAGCACCCGGTCGACCCCGGGCCGGCAGAACACCCGCAGCAGCAGGTCGATGCCCTCGTCGCTGCCGCGCGTGATCAGCAGGTTTTCGGCACCGGTGCCGTAGAGTTCGGCCAGCCGCTGCCGGAGCCCGGCCGGCTGCGGGTCGGGGTAGCGGTTCAGCGCCAGGCCCTCGTCGCCGGCCGGCGGCCAGGGATTTTCGTTGGCGTTGAGCAGGATGCCGGCCGAATCGGCCAGCGCCCGCGCCGAGGCGTAGGCCTCGAGCGCGCGGATTTCCGGACGCGCGAGATCGGCAACGCCTTGCTCGTTCGAGTCCGGCGAATTCACGAGGAGTCTTCCAGGCGCAGTTCACCCAGTCGCAACTCGATGGCCAGGCGATGCGCGTCCAGCCCCTCGTGCGCTGCCAATCGCGCGCCGGCCGGGCCGAGCTCGCGCAGGCCGGCAGCACTCGCGGTCTGCACGGTCATCCGGCGCATGAAATCGACGACGGCCAGACCGCTTGCAGTGCGCGCCCAGCCGCCCGTGGGCAGCGTGTGATTGGTGCCCGAAATGTAATCGCCCAGCGATTCGGGCGTGTAGTGACCCACGAATACCGAACCGGCGGTGGTGATGCGATCGGCCACGGCTTCGGCCTCGCGGGTCTGGACGATGAGATGCTCGGGCGCGTAGCGTTCGCTGACTTCGATCGCACCTTCCAGGTCTTTTACCAGCACGATCGCTGCATGTTCGAGCGCTTTGGCGGTCGTCTTGCCGCGCGACAGAGTTTCAAGGAGTTTCCGGACCTGTTCGTTGACGGCCTCGGCCAGGCACGCGGAATCGGTCGCCAGGATGACCTGCGAATCCGGACCGTGCTCGGCCTGGCTGAGGAGATCGATGGCCACCCATTCGGGCTCGGCCGATTCGTCGGCGATCACCAGCACTTCCGAGGGGCCGGCCGGCAGATCCTGGGCCGCGCCGTCCACGTCGGTGGCGGCCTGGCGCTTGGCCTCGGCGACGAAACGGTTGCCGGGCCCGAACAGCTTGGCGCAGGCCGGGACGGTTTCGGTGCCGTAGGCCATCGCTGCAACGGCCTGCGCGCCGCCGGCGATCAGCACCTTGTCCAGTCCGAGCTTGCGCGCCACGGCCAGCACCGCGTCGTCGGCCCGACCGTTTGCGTCCGGCGGGGTGGCCAGAACGACGTTGCGGCAACCCGCCAGCATGGCCGGCACCAGCAGCATCACCGCGGTCGAGGGCAGCGGCGCACTGCCCGCGGGCACGTAGAGCCCGACCGGATCCAGCGCCACGTAGCGCATCCGGCACTCGACGCCCGGCGCGGTTTCGACTGCGTAGTCTTCGGGCCGGCCGGCCGCGTGAAACGCGCGCACCGTGGCGATGGAACGATCGATGGCCGCATCCAGCGCGGAATCCAGCGACGCGTGGTCGGCGCTGGACTGCCAGAGCGCCGGCGGCGTCACGCCGTCGAAGCGCGCCGTGTATTCGATAACGGCTTCATCGCCGCGTTCGCGGACGTTGGCCACGATATCGGCAACGATGCGCTGGAGTTCGCCGCCCGTTTCCATCAGCGGGCGTGCCAGCAGGTCACTCCTGGCGGTTTCGCTCAGCTGGTTCCATTCAACACTCTTCATCGTCTCTCTCGCGTCATGCCAGCATCTTTTCGACCGGCAACACCAGGATGGCCGAGGCGCCGGCGGCCTTGAGTTCTTCCAGATGCTCCCAGAACACCTGCTCGGTACAAAGCGCGTGCACCGCGACCCGATCCGACTGGCTTTCGAGCGGCAGCACGGTCGGGGTTTCGGCGCCGGGCAGGATGGCGCTGATGCGGGCCAGCGCGTCGCGCGGCGCATGAAGCATCACATACTTGGTCTCGGCGGCTCGTTGCACGCCCATCACGCGCTGTACCAGCTTGTCCAGCAGCAGCTCGCGTTCCGACGGCAGCTTCGAATTGCCGCGGTACAACGCGGCCTGGCTTTCGAGCACGGTCGTGACCGCACGCAGATGATTGGCGCGCAGCGTGGTGCCGGTGGAGACCAGGTCGACGATGGCGTCGGCCGTGCCCAGGCTGGGCGCGATTTCGACCGCGCCGTTGAGCGTGACGATATCGGCCTCGACATCGTTGTCGTTCAGCCAGCGACGGGTCAGGCGCGGGTAGCTGGTGGCGATCCGCTTTCCGGCCAGCTGTTCGGGCCGCGAGTATGACTCGTTCTCCGGCAGCGCCAGCATCAGTTTGCAGTGGCCGAAATCCAGCGGCGCGAGCTGGTCCAGGTCGGCCTCGGGCCGGCGCTTGCGCGCCTCCAGCACTTTTTCGACGGCCACGTTCTCGCCGACGATGCCGAGCTCGCACATACCCTCGAGCAGCAGCCTGGGAATGTCGTCGTCGCGCACCAGCAGGAGGTCCACCGGCAGGTTGCGGCCGTACCAGAACAGCTTGTCCTTGCTGCGCGCGAACTGCAGGCCGGATTTTTCGAGCAGCTTCAGCGAGATCTCCGACAGCCGGCCGGATTTCTGTATCGCGATCTTGATTCGGGGTTGTTCCGAGGACATGCTCACTGCTCTCCTTGATCCGGTTCGCCGCTCAGCCGCTCGAGTGCGAGCTGGTAGCCGCCGTGGCCCATTTCCAGGAACCGGGCGACGCGGCCGATGGTGGTCACGCTCACGCCGGTCCGGCCGTGGATTTCGCGGTACGGCAGTCCGGCGTCGAGCAGCTGCACCACGCGCCAGCGGTCGACCAGCGCTTCCAGCTCGGCCGGCGTGGTCAGGTCGCGCAGCAGCGCCCGGCACTCGTCTGCGGTCCCCATGGCCATGAAGGCCTCGGCAAGACTGTTGCGCCCTGCGCGATTCGCCTTCAGATGCTGTTCGTCGAGCTGTTTCATGCGCGTTCCACCCAGGCTCGATGACCCGACGGTATCTAGTGTATTAATATGATATTACAATAACACATTGATGCGCAGGCGTGCAGGGTATGTGCGCAATTCCGCCCAAGGGCCGGCAACTCGGTCGCAGTCCATGCGCCGTGCCACCCAGGCGCCGACGCGACCCCCTGCGGCGCAGCGTCGGGCTACAATACCGAGCTATATTTCGCGCGAGACGGCGAATACCGCAAAAGCTGCGAACCGACCGGCCAGCACCGGGGCGCTGCGGTTGCCAACCTTGCGCCAGTCGAATCCGGAAGAGCCGTTTCCGAGCCGATACGAACATCCGAACCACAATCAAAAACCTGTAGCAGGGAGAAGTCATGGACCAGAGTCTCATACCGCCGGTGCTCGGCATCGTCGGCCTGATCGTCGCCTTCGTCGTTTTCCGCGCCATGATGCGCTACCCGGTGATGGAAGGAGAACCGGGCGAAATCGCAAAGCTGATCCAGGAAGGCGCGATGGCCTTCATGCGCCGCGAGGTGCTGATGATCGGCGCTTCGGTGGCCGTGCTGTTCATCGCGCTCGCAGTCTCTCCGCTGGGCATTCAGACTGCAGCCTCGTTTCTGACCGGCGCCTTCTGCTCGGCCATCGCCGGATTTTTCGGCATGATCGCCGCGACCCGCGCCAACGTGCGCACCACCACCGCGGCGCACAACTACGGCACCGACCGGGCGCTGACCGTGGCCTTCTACGGCGGCTCCGTCATGGGACTGGTGCTGGCCTCGCTCGGTCTGCTCGGCCTCGGCACGCTGTATGTGCTCTTCGGCACGGATCCTGAAACCGCGCACAACATCCACGGCTTCGGCATGGGCGCCGGCATCGTCGCGCTGTTCTATCGTGTCGGCGGCGGCATCTTCACCAAGTCGGCCGACGTCGGCGCCGACCTGGTCGGCAAGGTCGAGGCCGGCATTCCCGAAGACGACCCGCGCAATCCGGGCGTGATTGCCGACAACGTCGGCGACAACGTCGGCGACGTCGCAGGGATGGGCTCGGATATCTTCGAATCCTACTGCGGCGCGATGATCGCCACCGTGGCGCTGGCCACGGTCATGGTCAAGGAAGCCGGCAGCACCGGCATGGTGCCGGGCATGGGTCCGGACAGTGCGCTGATGGGCCTGCCGTTGCTGCTGTCGTCACTGGGCCTGGTCTGCTCCATCGCGGCAATCGGCGTGGTGCGCGCCTCGGCCGGTCGCAGCCCCGAGGTGGCGCTGCGCATCGGCACGATGTTCGCCGCCCTGGCGTTCATCGTGCTCGGTTACTTCGTCATCTCCAGTCTCGACGTCCAGGCCGGCGTCTGGCTGGCGACGCTCGTCGGCGCGGTCGGCGGCGTCATCATCGGCCTTTCCACCGAGTACTACACCGCCGGCAAACCGGTCCGCCTGATCGCCCAATCCGGCGAAACCGGACCGGCCACGGTCATCATTTCGGGCCTGGCGACCGGCATGATGTCGGTCGTCGTCCCGATCCTGACGATCTGCCTGATGATCTTCATCGCCAACTGGCAGGCCGGCCTGTACGGCGTCGGCATCGCAGCCGTATCGATGCTGGCCACGGTCGGGATGACCATGGCCATCGACGCCTACGGCCCGGTGGCCGACAATGCCGGCGGCATCGCCGAGATGGCGGGTCTGGGCGAAGACACGCGCCAGATCACCGACTCGCTGGACGAGCTCGGCAACACCACCGCCGCGATCGGCAAGGGCTTTGCGATCGGCGCCGCGGCGCTGGCCGCGCTGACCATCATCAGCGCCTATATCGCCGAAGTCGCCACCCACGTCGAAGGCTTCGAACTGCTGATTTCCAACCCGCTGGTCCTGATCGGCATGTTTCTGGGCGGGCTGTTCCCGTTCGTGGTCGCATCGATCACCATGACCGCGGTCGGCGATGCGGCGTTCGAGATGATCAAGGAGATCCGCCGCCAGTTCAAGGAAATCCCGGGCCTGCTCGAAGGCACCGCCAAGCCCGACGCCGCGCGCTGCGTCGACATCGCGACGACCTCGGCCACCAAGCGCATGCTGCTGCCGGCCGCGCTCGCCGTGCTCGGCCCGGTGGCGGTCGGCTTCGGTCTGGGCGCAGAAGCACTCGGCGGCATGCTGGGCGGCGCACTGGTCGCGGCCGTGCTGCTCGCGCTGACCATGGCGAATGCCGGGGGGGCCTGGGACAACGCCAAGAAGTATGTCGAAAAGGGCAATCTCGGCGGCAAGGGATCCGAAACCCACCACGCGGCCGTCGTGGGCGACACGGTCGGCGATCCGCTGAAGGACACTTCCGGCCCGTCGATGAACATTCTCATCAACGTCATGGCCATCGTCAGCCTGGTAATCGCGCCGTTGCTGACGCACTGATCCGTCGGCTACTTGTCGACGAACAAAAAACGCGGCCCCGGGCCGCGTTTTTTGTTGGAGAGCAATCAAATGCTCAAAACAATCTCGGCCACGGATTCACGCGGATGAACGCGGATAAGAAGCAATTTGATTGATTCGAAAGCTTCGTGCTCTTCGTGCTCTTCGTGCTCTTCGTGCTCTTCGTGCCCTTCGTGCCCTTCGTGCCCTTCGTGTCCTGCTTTTCGGCTTTCGGTTCTTTTGCCTTAGACGTTCGCCTTTTTATCCGCGATCATCTGCGTCAATCCGCGGCCGAATCAGGGTCTACAACGCCGTCCAGCCGCCGTCGACCGAGAGGGTCGTCCCGGTGATCTGATCGGCCGCCGCCGAACACAGGAACACCGCGGTGCCGCCGATCTGCTCGACGCTGGCGAACTGTTTCGACGGCTGACGCGCCAGCATCACCTCGCGAATGACCTGCTCGCGGTCCATGCCGTATTTTTCCATCGTCGCCGGGATCTGCTTTTCGACCAGCGGCGTCAGCACGTAGCCGGGGCAGATTGCATTGGCGGTGATGGGTTCTTCGGCGGTTTCCAGCGCGACGGTCTTGGTCAATCCCACCAGTCCGTGCTTGGCGGCCACGTAGGCGGCCTTGTACGGCGAGGCGGTCAGGCCGTGCGCCGAAGCGATATTGACGACTCGTCCCCAGCCGCGCTCGCGCATGCCGGGCAGGACCGCGGCGGTGGTGTGGAACGCCGATGACAGCATGATCGCGATGATCGCGTCCCATTTCTCGCGCGGGAATTCGTCGACCGGCGCCACGTGCTGGATGCCGGCGTTGTTGACCAGGATATCGACCTCGCCGGCCTGCTCGATCAGGCCTCGGCACTGGTCCGGGTCGGCCATGTCGGCGGCGATGTAGCGGCAGCGCACGCTGTGGTCGGACGAAATCCGGTCGGCCAGCGCGCGGTCTTCATCGGTGTCGGTGAACGAATTCAGCAACACCTCGGCGCCGGCCTTCGCCAGTTCCTCGGCCACCCCCAGCCCGATGCCGGAGTTGGATCCGGTTACCACGGCGGTTTTGCCTTGCAGAGTCATTTCAGCATGCCTCGATCATGATCGACGATTCCGCCAAGGCTACCCTGCTGACGCCTGGAAGCCAACTGGACTTTCGGCCCAGTCACGGCAGGCGCTTGAAGAAATGGCCCGGCTTACAACAGCCGCTCGGCGCGCTCCCAGGTGCCCCGCCATTCCTCCTCGCCGCAATAGCGCCACTGCGCGATGAATGCATCGCGGGCGGGGGATTCGAACTCGATTCGAAGCGGGCCCCAGTGATCGCTGCCGGCCTTTTCTTCGTCACAGGCCCGGCGCGAGTTGTCTTCGACCCAGAAGCCCTCGAATACCGTATCGCCGACGAAGTCGCCAAGCAACCGGCCCCCGTCGGAGGTGTATTCGCCCTCGAATGCGCCGTCGACGATCCGCATTTCCAGGATGCCGTGATTCTTTGCGTCCCAGATGCCGAGAATTTCGGTATCGGACATCGTGTCCGGCGCTTCCTGGCGCGGCGCGCGCACGGTGAGTTCCACGCGCCGGTTTTTTGCCCGGCCCTCGGCCGTTTCGTTGCTTGCGACGGGGCGGCGCTCGCCGAAGGCTTCCAGCGTCACGCGGCGGTCATCGAAACCGGCCCGGTTGACCAGGTAGTCAGCAACCGCACTGGCCCGGTTGCGGGAAAGCACTTCGTTGGCCTCCTGGCTACCGACCGCGTCGGTGTGCCCGGACACGATGATCGACGCCGCTTTCCTGTTTTCGATGGTCTGCAACACTTCGTCAATGGCCGAAAATGCCCCGGACCGAAGGGTGTATTCCCCCGTACTGAACAGCACGGCGCTGTCCAGAGAGATCCGGGTGGCCGAACCGATTGCGCCGACAGCATCGATGTCGGCTCCGGGCGTCTCGCCACTGCCACAGCCACTCATGAGGTCGACCAGCTTGACGTAGCGAAAATCGGTGCCCCCTTGCACATAGGGCGCCAGATCGATCTCGGCTTTACCGCCGGAGATCCGGCCCACGCGCACCCACGTCTCGCCATCGGAAGATACCGCGAGCCCGGTCGGCTCGACGTCCGGCCCGATCTCGAACACGTACAGGTCCGGTCCAGCGACGTCGATCAGGGCATTGTCCTGGAAGTTCAGGACGAGTTCGCCGGCGCATCCCAGGGAAACGTAGCCGCGCTCGTCGCCCTCGCCGTAATCGGGGGCGTGCAGCGCGGATTCTGGCCGGCTCGCGTCGGCAACAGGTGCCGGCTCGCCGCTTGCGTAATGCGCTACCGAATCGGCGAAAGAGGCATCGCCCATCGGAAACGACACCTCGCCGCCGTGGCCGTCGGGATAACTGCGGCCACCGTGGTCCTGCGCCCAGGCAGGATTGAGCTGTCCGATCAAAAGCGTGGCGCAAAACAGTGCGGAAAGAGATTTCATGCATCGCCTTTTTGTGGTTCGGATTCAACGATTGCGGCGCAGGGCATGCCCGGCTTCGTGACTTTCTACGCAATCGGCAATCCAACCGAGCCGCCGAGAGGCAATGTACGCCCGTTTCAGGCCGACTCGGTGCCGGCGGCAGATGCACCGCCGATGACTTCGACTTCCTGGCCGGCGCGCAGGCGTTCGTTGCCGCGGATGACGACGCGGTCGCCGGGCTGGATGGCGCCCTTGACCTCGATCATGTTATCCGAGCCGATGCCGACCGCGACGTTGATCCGCCGGGCAGTGTTTTCCGAATCGAGCACGTAGACCGAGGTGCCATCGCCCCTGAGCACGAGCGCGTCGCGCGGCACGGCCAGCACTTCGCGCACATCGGCGGTGGGAATGGTGACGCGCACGGTCTGGCCGACCGGCAGACGCTCTTCCAGGTCGAGCCGGAGCTCGAAGACGTGGGTTTGTTCGGTACCCTGGCTGACCGCGGTGCGCAGCGGCGCGGCAATGACTTCTTCGTCGACGCGCACGGCGAGTTCGTCGCCCGGCTGGACGTAGCGGTAGTAAGACAACGGTGCGCGGGCGACGACTTCCAGGTCGTTCGGATTGTAGATGCGCATGACCTGCGTGCCCTCCGAAACGCGTTCGCCGGCCTGCGCCAGCCGCTGGGCGACGACGCCGTCGAACGGTGCGCGGATGCGGGTTCGGTCGATCTGGTCCTGTACCTGCGCCAGGCGGCTGCGCGCGACCTGCAGATCGCTTTGCACGACATTCCGGTTGGACCGCGTCTCGTCGATCTGGGTGCGCGATGCCAGGTTGCTCTCGACCAGGCTCTGGTAGCGTTCCAGTTCGGCGTTGAGAAACAGCAGGCGCGCCTGGACGCTTTCGATTTCGGCTTCGAGTTCATCGGCCTGCAGCTTCAGCGCCTTGTCCTCGATCCGGGCGAGCACGTCGCCGGCCTCGAAGCGTTCGCCGGATTCGGCAATCTCGAGCAGGCGGCCGCTGACTTCAGCCGAAATCAGTGCATCGGAACGCGACAACACCGTACCGGCCACCTGCATGGTCGGCGCCATGGCGATCACCCGGGCTTCGTCGACCTCGACCGACGCGGCACCGAACTGGGCCACGGCCTGGCTGGTCACGCCGACCGCGGCCAGGGTTGTGAAAACGATTTTTACGGCGAACGTCATGGCGCTCCCGACAAGAGTCCTGTTCATGCGAACTGTTCCTTTCCCGCCGGTGATCCGGCAACCTGGGGGGCTTGCTTTTCCTCGTTCATTCTCAGCAGGCTCGGCAGCAGAATCAATGTGAATAAAGTACTGATCGCCATGCCGCCGACGATGACCGCAGCCAGGCCGCGATACAGCTCGGTGCCCGCGCCCGGCAGCAACAGCAGCGGCAACATGCCGAACAGGCTGGTGAACGTGCTCATCAGTATCGGCCGCAGCCTGAGACCCACGGCCTGGCGCACGGCTTCCCGGCGGTCTCTGCCCGCCCGCTCCTCGTCACGGGCGCGGTAAACCAGCAGGATCGCGTTGTTGACGACCAGGCCGAGCAGGATCACGAAGCCGATCATCGTCAGCATGTCCATGGCCTGACCGTAGACGAGGTCGACCGCGCGCAGGCCCAGCACGCCGCCCACCGTCGCCATCGGCAGCGTCATGATGACCAGCAGCGAATCCTTGAACGAGCGGAACAGCGCCGAGATCAGCAGGTAGAGGATCACGATCGCCAGCACGAAGCTGCCGGCCAGACTTCTCAACGTTTCGCCAAGCGCCTCGGCCGTGCCGCGATAGGCGATGACCCCGTCGGGCGGCAGCACCGCGCGCATGGCCGGCTCGGCTTCGCTGCGCAGAAGCTCGATGGCGGTCTCCATCGGCAAACCCGACGGCGGCGTGACCTGCAGCGTCAGCGTGCGGCTGCGATCGACGCGTCGGATCTCGTTGGGCCCGGCGGTGCGGTCCAGCGTCACCAGTTCGCCCAGGGTCACGATCTCTCCACTGGGCGACGCCAGCGGCGTGGCCATGAGCTGCTCGGGATTTTCCCAGCGCTCGCCCCTGAGGATCACGTCGAGCCGCTTGTCGCCGTCGAAATATTCGCCCAGGAACGCGCCGCTGCCCATCGCCCGGATCATGGTCGCGACATCGCCCCGGGTCCAGCCGAGCTGGGCGATGCGCCGGTCGTCGGGCTTCATGCGCAATTCGGGTTCGGCCAATTCCAGGCTGGGCTGGGGCCGCACGTTGGCGTCCGGCATCAGTTCGGATATGGCCTGATAACCGGCTCGGCCGGCCTCCAGCAGGCCTTCGAAATCGCCGGCCTGCAGGTCGACATCGATCTGCCGTCCGCCGCGGCCGCCAAAGATCGCGCGCCGCGTGGCCCGGCCGAAAGTGTCGGGAAATCCAGCCAGGATTTCGCTGTTGAGAATCCGGATCATCTCGCTGGACCGTTCCTCGTCTTCGGTCCGCACGCCGATGAAGGCGCCGGAACCGAACGCGCCCAGGAAAGTGTTCTTGAGCTTTGGCTCCTTCTCGCCTTCGAGATAAGGCTTCAGACGCGCATTGATCACGTCGACCAGTTCTTCCTGGACGGTATCCGGACCCATGCCGGGCGGCGCCAGCACGAACGCTGAAACAAGGTTGCGCTGGCCTTCGGGCAAGTAGTCGGCCGGCGGAAGCAGGAATGCAGCTATCGCCAGCGGTACGCCGATCAGGCCCGTGATCCAGCCGATTCGACGCCTCGGCGTGTCGGTCAGCTTCATGACGAAACCGGCGGCGTTGCGCCACCAGTGAACGTGCCGGTCGTCCATGGCCCGGTCGCCCAGCAGCCGCCAGCTTGCCGCCGGCAGCACGATGATGGCGACGAACAGCGAGCAGATGATGGCCGCCGAAATCACCACCGCGAGGTCGCCGAACAACTGGCCGGCCTCGTCCTGCAGGAAGAAGACCGGCAGGAAGATCGCGACCGTGGTCGCGGTCGACGCGACCAGCGCGCCCCAGACCTGGCCGGCGCCCCGGTCGGCGGCCTCGAAGCCATCGCGGCCCTGCTCGCGCTGGCGGACGATATTTTCCAGCACGACGATGGCGGCGTCCAGCACCATGCCGGTGGCGAACGCCAGCCCGGCCATCGAGATCACGTTCAGCGACATGCCGAGTCCGTCGAGCACCATGAACGAAAAGCACAGGCACAGCGGTATGGCAAGGGCCACCATCATGGTCGCGCGGTAGCGTCTGAAGAACCACCAGAGCACGCCTACGGCCAGCAGCATGCCGATCATCAGGTTGGTCGCGACCATCCGTACCGACTGCTTGATGTAGATCGTGTCGTCGGAGGACTGGTTCATCTGCAGGCCGGCCGGGTCCAGGTGCGTTTGCTGCAGCTCGGCGACGGCGGCCTTGACCTGGTTCATGACGTTGAGAATGTTCACGCCCGGCTCGGCGACGACGTTCATCATGATTGCCGGCTCGGTGTTCTGCGTCATGCCGCCGGACGAATCGCGCATGACGCGCTCGATGGTGGCGACGTCGCCCAGGAACACCGGCCGACCGTCGCGCCATTCGAGCACCAGGCTTTCCAGATCAGGTATTTCGTACTGGCCGGCGAATCGCAGCGTGTACTGGCGCTTGCCCACCTCCTCGAAACCAGCCGATACGTCCGCGTTCTGGCCGAGCTGGCGGCCGATCCGGGCCAGGTCGACGCCCATCGATGCGGCCCGGAACGGATCGAACTCGATGCGCACCTCGAACGGCCGGCCGCCGCGCGGCGTGGCCGACGCGACCCCCGAAATCCGCTCGATACGCTCCTGAACGACGTCTTCGACGAAGTCCTGGAATTCGATGATGGGCCGGTTGTTGCCTTCCTTCGGGATGATGCCGAACCAGGCCATGGTGTCGCCGAACCGGTCCGAGCCGACGCGGACGCTGGGCTCGGTGACGTCGGCGGGATAACTCGGCACCTGGTTGAGCCGCGTGATGACGGCGATCAGCGCCCGATTCAGATCGGCGCCGACATCGAACTCCAGCGATATCGATCCCCGGCCCTGGCTGGCCGTCGAATTCATGCGCTTGAGCCCGGGCACGTCGCGCAGCTGCTCTTCCTGCGGCTCGACAATTTCCGATTCGATCTCGGCCGGTGCGGCCGCCCGCCACCCGGTGGAAATCGAAATCGTGGGCCGGTCGATGTTCGGGGTGAGCTGAACCGGCAGGCGGAACAGGCTGAGCAGGCCGAAAATCGCGAGCAGGATGCAGCCGACGGCGACGGCGACCGGATTACTGAGTCCCAGGCGGGTTAAGGGCACGATTTCTTCTCGATTGTTTTCAAATAAACTTTCGAATTATGACCGGAATTGAATGGCCAGAATGTCATGATCGCTCAGTCTGTGATGCGATTCTCTTTTTTCGATCCTGGCGCGGCACCGAAGGCCGGCTTTCCGGACGCTTCATGGACAACACGTAGCGACGGAAGTGCCGGAATTTTTCAGCGCTTGGCAATCCGAACACGCCGAATGCGGTATCGTTTGAACGGTTCGGGGTAGAGACTGGACGCAAAGGCACGTCGAAAGCGTAGCGTATCGGCGGTGCCCGCACGCACGCCGGGCTGGAGCGCCCGGCCGACCCGCGCCCGAGTATCAGGAGTTGTTCATGCCCGAAAGCTTTGATTACGTGATCGTCGGCGCCGGATCGGCCGGCTGCGTGCTCGCCAACCGGTTGAGCGCCGACCCCGACTGCAAGGTGCTGCTGCTCGAAGCCGGGCCGCGCGACTGGAATCCGTTAATCCATATGCCGGCCGGCCTGGCGCAGCTGGTTCGGTTCAAGTCGCTGAACTGGAGCTACGAAACCGAACCCGAGCCCAACCTCAACAACAGGCGGCTGTATTGGCCGCGTGGCCGCGTGCTGGGCGGATCCAGTTCGATCAACGCCATGTGCTACGTACGCGGACACGCCTCCGATTACGACGACTGGCGCGAAATGGGCAACCCGGGCTGGGGCTTCGACGACGTAATGCCGTATTTCCGCCGGTCGGAAGATCAGGCCCGGGGCGAATCCGAAATGCACGGCACCGACGGGCCGCTGGGGGTTTCGGACCTCCAGCATGTCAACGACCTGAGCCGGGTTTTCGTACAGGCCGCCGAGCAGGCCGAGTACTTCCGAAATGTAGACTTCAACGGCCCGGTGCAGCGAGGCTTCGGTCTCTACCAGGTCACCCAGCGCAACGGCCGGCGCTGCAGCTCCGCTCGCGGCTACCTGCGCCCGGTGCGCAAGCGCCCCAACCTGACCGTGCGCACCGGGGCGCTGACCTTGCGAATTCTGCTGGAAGGTCAACGCGCCAGGGGCATCGAATACCGCCGAATGGGCGTGACGCGGAAAGTCTACGCCGAGCGCGAGGTTCTGCTGTGCGGCGGGGCGATCAACTCGCCGCAGCTGATGATGCTGTCGGGCATCGGCCCGGCCGCGCGGCTCGAACGCGCCGGCGTTCGCACGCAACACGAGCTTGTCGGCACCGGCGAAAACCTGCAGGACCATCTCGACGTCATGACGCTGACCCGCTGCTCGCAGCCGGTCACCTACGACCGCCTCAACGAAATCATGGTCGGGCTGAAGTATTTCCTTTACCACGAAGGCATCGGCACGTCCAACATCGCCGAGGCCGGCGGCTTCCTGGCCAGCAGCCTGAGCGACGGCAGCCGGCCCGACATCCAGATGCATTTCGTGCCGGCCCTGCTCGACGACCACGGCCGCAACCGGTTGCCGGGCGACGGCTACACCCTGCACGCCTGCAACCTGCGGCCCGAAAGCCGCGGCCGGATCGAGCTGCGATCGACCGACCCGCGCCAGCCGCCGGCCATTCACGCCAACTACCTGTCCGCGCCGTTCGACGTGGAGATGATGCTCGAATGCATTCGCTGTTCACGCGAAATCCTGGCCCAGCCGGCGTTCCGGCCTTTTCGCGCCCACGAAATACACCCCGGCAACGAGGTCACCGACCGGGCCGGCCTGCTGGGTTTCATCCGCAACAAGGCCGAATCGATCTATCATCCGGTCGGCACCTGCCGCATGGGCATCGACGACGATGCCGTCGTCGATCCGGAACTGCGGGTACGCGGCATCGAGGGCCTGCGCGTGATCGACGCCTCGGTGATGCCCAAACTGATCGGCGGCAACACCAACGCCCCGACCATCATGATTGCCGAGAAGGCCGCCGACATGCTGCTGGGCCGGGAAGTCGGAAATGCCCGGCGGCACGAGGTCGCCGAAGCGGCCTGAACCCCGGATCATTCGCGTCCGATCCGCTGCGAGACCCGGGCAGGCTACCATCCGGGACAAAATCCGGGCTGCACGCGATCGATTGCAGGATTTTGCGGTCTATCGCACAGGCCCGTCAGAGACGACACCATGAACACACCGCTTCCATTACCGACGAGGTCGCCGATGAAGTGGCCGATGAAATCCCTGCTGATCCCGCTCCTGCTGCTGGGCACGCTTTCGTCGCATGCGCAACAAGCCGACCGCGACGCCGCGCCCGAAGAAACCGTCGACCGGCTGGAGACCGTGCTGATCGAGAACATGAAGGCCGGCGAGTCGCTGACCTTCGACGAACGCTTCGAGAAACTGCGTCCGCTGGTCGAAGACATCATGGCCGTAGAGCGCATGGGCCGCTACCTGTTCGGGCGCGACTGGGCCTCGTTCGGCGAACCGCAGCGCGAGCGCTTCAAGTCGGCCTTTCTCGACCTCAGCGCGGCGACCTACGCCGGGCAATTCAAGGATTTCGGCGGTGAGCGCTTCGATCCGGTCGAGGTCCAGCGGCAGGACGAGGACCGCGCCGTGGTCAAACGTCGCCTGACCACCGGCAGCGGCAAGAAAGTCGCGTTCGACTACCTGATGACCCATTCCGACGACGGCTGGCAGATCGTCACCATCATCACCGACGGGGTCAGCGACCTGGCCGTCAAGCGCACCCAGTATCAGCGGCTGCTGGAAGACCAGGACTTCGAAGCCGTCATCTCGCGCATCCAGGATTCGGCCGAATCGCAACGCAGTGACTGACGCCGAACACCGGCCATCGGCGACCGAGCGCTGGCTGACCCGGATCATCCGCCATCCGCTGCGCACGCTCGCGGCCGTGCTCGCCGTCGCGGCGCTGGCCGCGCTGGCCGCGTTCAGTCTGCTGGGCGTCAACAGCGATCCGATCGCGATGCTCGACGAGGACCTGCCGTTTCGCCAGACCGACGAGCGGCTGCGCGCGGAATTCCCGAACCTGGACAACAACCTGCTGGCCGTGATCGAGGCGCCCACGCCGGAACAGGCCATGCTTGCCGCCGTCCGCGTCGAGCGCGAGCTGACCCGGATGCCGGAGGTGATTCGTTCGGTGGCCTGGCCGGCCGGCAGCCGCTTCTTCGCCCGCAACGGCCTGCTGTTTCTTTCGCTGGACGAACTCGAGGCCCTGGGCGACCGACTCGCCGCCGCCCAGCCCCTGCTGGGCCGGCTGGCGCAGGACACCCATGCCGCGGCCCTGTTCGATCTGCTTGCCCAGATCGAACAACGCGAGCCGGGCGGCACGACCGCGCCGCCGGGCCTGGACATGCAGCGCAT
>JAGXKW010000105.1:2793-4710 GCA_018334995.1 Wenzhouxiangellaceae bacterium | reverse complement strand
TGCGTTGTTCGTTCGGTCACTTGGATTCGTTAAAGTAATAGACCAATTCATCAACGACAGGTGACCCACATGTCTCTACGATCCACACTGCCGGCGCTGCTTGGAATCCTGCTCGCGTTCACCGTCCAGGCCCAGGACGAGCGGCCGTTCTCGGTCGAGCCGATCACCTCCTTCGACCAACCGTGGGCCCTGACCTTCCTGCCGGACGGCCGCATGCTGGTCACCGAGAAGACCGGGAATCTCCGGGTGGTGACGCAGGCGGGTGCGCAATCGCGACCGGTCGAAGGCCTGCCGGACGTCGATTACCGAGGCCAGGGCGGGCTGGGCGACGTAATCCTGCACCCGGAATACGCCGATAACGGGATCATCTATCTGAGCTACGCGGAGAGCGGCGTCGGCGACACCCGGGGTGCGGCGGTCGTGCGAGCCGTGCTCGAGCTTGGCGAGCGCGGTAGCCGGCTCTCCGACGCGGAGGTCATCTGGCGCCAGTATCCGAAGGTGCTCGACGACGGCCACTACGGCCATCGCCTCGCCTTCGACGACGACGGCTACCTGTGGGTCTCCTCCGGCGATCGACAGAAGTTCACGCCGGCGCAGGACATGCAGAGCAACATGGGCAAGATCCTGCGCCTCGAGGCGGACGGCTCGGTTCCCTCGGACAACCCCTTCGTGAACTACCGCGAGGAGGAGCCGCTGGTCGACGGGGTCGGCCCCTACGACGAAATCTGGACCCTGGGCCATCGCAATCCCCTGGGGATGGCCTTTGATGCCGACGGGCAGCTCTGGGTCATCGAGATGGGCCCGGCGGACGGCGACGAACTGAACCGCATCGTGCGCGGCGCGAATTATGGCTATCCGATTGTTTCCAACGGCGATCACTACGACGGGCGCGAAATCCCCGATCACGACACCCGGCCGGAGTTCACCGAGCCCGTGATCACCTGGACGCCGGTCATCTCTCCGGGCGACCTCATGATCTACGGGGGCGATCTCTTCGAGGACTGGCGCGGCGACGCCTTCGCGGCCGGGCTGTCGTCCCAGGCCATCGTGCGTATCGGCTTCGACGGCGACAACGCCACCGAGCTCGAGCGCTACGACATGGGCGCGCGCATCCGCAGCATCGAGGAGGCGCCGGACGGCAGCGTCTGGGTGCTCGAGGACGAGCGCCGCGGGAGCCAGGGGCGACTGCTGAAGCTCACGCCCCGGGAGTGAGGCTCCCCAAGGCATCACGCCAGGTGAGAAAAACGAACGCGAGTTAACAGGAACCCGGAGGAAGCAAACCAGGACGTCAGGAGAAATGGATGTCCGGTTTCTCCCCCGCCCAGGAGAGATGGATGTCCGGTTTCTCCCCGGCCCCGGTTTTCCCACTGGCTTGTCTCGGTAATCTCGCAAGCGACCTTCATTGACCGACTGGCGATGCGCGGGCGCAAGATAGCGACCGACTGCCATTGCGCTATGGGGCACGTCCTGTGTAATTCATGCATTTGGCGTATGCGCAAATCAAAACGCTACGCCACATTCCCGCGGGTGGAGAGAATTAGCGGAGCGGGTACGGCTTCCTTTGCGCTGCGCATTACAATAAGCCCATCGGCAATATTGCCCGACGGAAGTCCTCATCAGGAGCCGCCAGATGACTGCAGCAGAAAACCCCAGGGTCGCCCTGGAAATCCGAATCGGTGAAGAAGCCGCCGGCACAATCGTGCTGGAGCTGTTCAAGGACGTCACGCCGAAGACCGCCGAGAATTTCCGGGCGCTGTGCACCGGCGAGAAGGGCGAGGACATGTCCTACGCAGGCAGCCCGTTCCACCGCATCATTCCCGATTTCATGATCCAGGGCGGAGACTTCACCAACGGCAACGGTACCGGTGGCAAGTCGATCTACGGCGACCGGTTCCCTGACGAGAACTTCGAGATCAA
>JAGXKW010000105.1:0-2249 GCA_018334995.1 Wenzhouxiangellaceae bacterium | reverse complement strand
GGGGTCCGGTCTTATTCGGTCCGGACAGCCATTTAGCGATATCAACGCGCGTTCGCTCACCGCTGCCTATAATCACATAATTATCATTTTGTCCTGAAAGTATCAGCCGTTTACGCCATCCCTCACTCGAAGGTTTCCGCCATGAATGACGACACCACTACCGCTGAGCGGTCGCCTGGCGATTCCAGGCCGTGGCTGGTCAGCGGCGCCACCGGCTTCATGGGTGGACACATGACGACTTATCTGCTCGACCAGGGCATTCCGCTGCGGGCCATGGCGCGCACCCCGGAAAAGCTGGACGGCCGGCGCTGGCCCGAGCGCTGGCCGCATTGCGAGATCGTCCAGGGCGACGTGCTCGAGCCTGAAACCCTGGTCGGAAATTTCGACGGTGTCCGCGTGGCCTTTTATCTTGTCGATGCCATGCTCGACAGCAAGGGTTACCTGCAGCGCGAAATCGACGGCGCACGCAATTTCGCCGAAGCCGCTGCAGCGGCCGAGATAGATCGGGTCGTCTACATCGGGTGCCTGGTGTCCGAAGATTCGGACTCGCAATACATCATGGCGCGCAAGGCGATCGGCGACACCTTGCGCGAAGGCAAGGTACCGGTCACCGAGATCCGTTCTGCAATCATCGTCGGGCCGGGTTCGGCCGCGTTCGAGGTGATGCGCGATTGCGTATTTCATCTTCCTTTTCTGGTTTCGCCCCCGTGCGTGGACCGACTTTCATCGCCGATAGCCCTGGAGAACATCTGCAAGTACGCCATGGAACTGGCTGTCTTGTCGGAAGCTGCCGGCGTAATTCTTGATGCCGGGGGACCGGACGAGTTGACCTATGCCGACCAGATGCGGATCATCGCCGAGGTTGGCGGGATCAAGCCGCGCAAGATTTTTCGCATCCCTTTCCTGACCGCGAAAATGGCCGCCGTATTCCTGCCGCTGGTCAGCGCCGTGCCTTCGACTATCTCCGGCGCCCTGATTGAAGGCATGCGCCAGGACCTTGGCGCCGACGACGCTCGAATCCGCAAACTGGTGCCGCAGCGACTGCTGAGCTACCACGAGGCGACCCAAGCGGTGTTCGAAAAAGAACGTAACCAGGGCGTTTACACGCGCTGGGTAGAAGGCGGGCTGATCTTTCGCGGGCTGAACCACACGAGCGCCTACTATGGCAAGCAGGCTACAGGCAACTACTGGACCAACGCGAGCGCTGATTCTGTCTGGAAAATAATGATCCGAATCGGCGGCGATAACCGTTATTTCTACCTGAATATCCTTTGGACGATTCGAGAATGGATTGACTGGCTGTTTGGCGGTCACGGCAGAACCCGCTTCCGGCGCGATCCGGAGACGTTCGAGCTGGGCGATGCGATCGATTCCTGGAAGGTCATCGCGATGGAGCCCGGCGAACGTTTCACGCTGAGTTTCGGCATGAAAGCCCCCGGCGACGGGGTGCTGGAACTCGCCGCCGTGCCGGAGGCAGGCGGCACACGGATTCATGCCACCGCTACCTGGCATCCGGCCGGCATATGGGGGCTGTTGTACTGGTATGCCATGTTTCTGCCGCACCTGGTGCTGTTCAACGGCCTGACCCGCAAGATCGGCATACAGGCGGAGAAACTGGAAGCGGAAATGCGCGACGAGAGCGGCTGATGCGATTGTTGGAACACGCCGGCTGCATTAACCACGCGTTGACATTCACAACGAGTTCACTAATGTCGTGTGAAATTTTTGCTGCTAATATAGAGATGGTAGCTACCCGATCAACAGTTTCCAGACCAAGTGGTTGCATTGGGTTTTTAGGTCCGTAGCGTTTTTATTTCTCAAGCTTGCAAAGGAATGCACTCATGGCAGAAAAGCAGAAAATCGAACATCCAAAAGACTGGTCCGAGTTGGCCATCAGCCTTTACGACAAGCTCACCGGCCGCAATGCGGAAATCACCTATGAGTTCGATAATTTTCTTCTCGACGTGCCTTCCGGACCCGGAGACAACGCCGAGCATGCACGCTGGGGCATGAACGGCAAACTGATTATTCGCGCCCGCGATCTGAAGGACACGGCCAAGTAAATGCCCGGCCCGCTGGATATCGATGCCGACGTGGCCGTCCAGGCCGGGTCGGATTCGATCAGCGTGCGCGCTCGCGGTCGGGGCGTGCGAGTCGATACCACTTCGCTGGCGGTCTTCCGCCAGCTTCCGCGCTCTTATCGCGGCCTGAATAACCTGCGGCGACTCGCCGATGGTCTTGCGCTCAGC
>JAGXKW010000104.1 GCA_018334995.1 Wenzhouxiangellaceae bacterium | reverse complement strand
CTGGTGTATTCGAAGGGATCGCCGTCGAACAAGGCCACGTCTCCGTGCTTGCCGACTTCCAGTGACCCGATGCTGTCGGCCATGCCGAGCATGCGCGCCGGCGCCAGCGTGATCATCTCGAGTGCTTGCGCCGGCCGCACGCCATATCCAAGCAGTACCGCAGCCTCGAACAGCACGACGCGCGTCTTGGGCACGTATCCCTCGTACCCCGACTGCAGCGCCACGGGAATGCCGGCCTCGATCAGCCGTGCGGCCGTGGTGAACGAGAAGTTGGCCATTTCACTGCCACCCCAGGCCCGGATCATGGTCGGGTGCAGAATCACCGGAACCGCGGCGGCCTTGATCTCGTCGATCAGCAGGTGGGCATCGGCCGCCCCGGCCAGCACCAGGTCGAAACCGAACTCCTCGGCCAGGCGCAGCGCCGTCATGATGTCGTTGTGGCGGTGGACTTCGACAACCAGCGGCATTTCGCGCTGCAGCACGGCCACCAGGGCTTCCATCGCCAGGTCGCGCGTCGCGCCCGATTCTTCGCCACCCTGCTCGAGCCTGGCCCGATACTCGCGCGCCTTGATCAACTGTTCGCGGACCATCGCCACTGCCTTCGATCGGTTGCCGGGCGATTTCCGGGAATGGCCCGTCGCGCCCTCGCCCAGCGTGGCCGAAAGCGCGAACGCAGGTTCGATCACGGCCTCATCCACCGTGTCGCCGGAAGTCTTGGCGATCAGGGTCTGTCCGGAGATGATTTCACCGGGCCCGTGACCCGTATGCACCGTTGTCACACCGTGCTCGCGCAGCCATTCGACCAGCCGCTCACGCGGGTTGTAGGCATCGATCGCCCGCAGCTCGGGCTGAATGGCGGCGGAGCGCTCCAGTTGATCCTGATCGTGCGGCTGGTTCATCGCGCCCGACAGCCCGACCGTACTGCGCGCATCCACCAGGCCGGGCGTGGCGACCGGCACTTCGATCAATTCCATGGCTTCGGGCACATTCACGCTGTCGGCCGGGCCGACCGCAGTGATGAGGCCTTCTTCGATCACGACTACACCATCGGCAATGACGTCGCCCGTACCGGTATGCAGCCGATCGGCGCGCACTGCCAGATTCTGGCCCAGAACCCCACCGGCGAATGCAAGCCCCAACGCGATCGCCATTGCATCAATCATGTATTTCGGCAGCTTCATCGGCCTGCTCCCTGTCCTGTGCGGCCCTGGTGCGGCCCCTGGCCATGAATGTGGCCCGCCCCGTCGTCATCGGTCAGCGCGTTGAAGCCGCCCTCGGCAACCAGTCGGTCGTCGGGTTCATCGAGGTCGAACCGCTTTTCGCCTTCGACCCAGGTCTCGAGCACGCGCGTGTAGACGCTGAACGGGTCGCCGGAAAGAATGACGAAATCGGCATCCTTGCCCGGGGTCAGCGAACCGACTCGTTCGCCCAGGTCCAGCATGTCGGCGCCGGCCTGTGTCATCGCTTCCAGCGCGGCCTCTCGAGACATCCCGGCGCGCACGCCCATGGCGGCCATGCGCAGAAAATAGCGCGAATCGGTAATCCAGTCGTCGGTATGGAACGCCACCCGGGCGCCGGCCGTTTCGAGCGCCGGCGCGCTTTTAGCCTTCAGGCGAAGCGCCTCGAGCTTCCCGCCCGGGCTGTCGATCATGATCAGCGATACCGGCACTTCGGCCGCGGCGATCTGGTCGGCCACGCGCCAGGCTTCGCTGGTGTGATGCAGCACCATTCGAAAATCGAACTCGTCGCGCAGCCGAATGGCGGTCAGCAGGTCATCGTGCCGGTGGCTGTGGAAATGCACCACGCGTTTGCCCGCCAGCACTTCGCCCAGTGCTTCCATGGCCAGATCCCGGGCCGGCCGGCTGTCTTCATCCTCGGCCTTCTCGATCTTTTGTGCATATTCCCGCGCCTTGATGTAGGCGGCCCGAACGAGCGCGGCCGACTTGGCGCGCGTGCCGGGAAACGGCGGCTCCCCGATCGAATTGGTACCGTTGGCCATCTTCAGGCCGCCGGCCGGCGTCCCGTCTTCGAAGCGGTAGACGAGGTCCATGATCTGGTCACCTTCGCGCAGCTTCAGGTAGATCGTCTGGCCGCTGATCAAATGACCCGAACCCGGCATCACGTTGACCGAGGTAATCCCGCCGGCCAGGGCACGCTTGATGCCCGAACTGCGCACGTTCAGCGAATCGAGCGCACGCGCTTCCGGCTGAATCGGCGCCGAACGATCGCCGCCGGAGACTTCGCCCACGTGACTGTGGGTATCGACGATTCCCGGCATGATCACACTGCCGGATTCGAGCTCGATCAATTCTGCGCCGCGCGGAATGCGCACCGCGTCGCGGGCACCTGCGGCGCGCACTCTGCCATCTTCGATGAGCAGTACGCCATCGGAAATTTCAGGCCCGTCGATCGGAATCAGCGTAGCGCCGGAAAATGCCCGGATCTCCGCGGCGATCAATTCGGACAATAAAAGGCCGCCCATCAGGACGGCCGCACAAAGACTTTTCATGCTCTTTTCCTTGACATGCAAGCGGGCCAAGATGACAGAAAACATGGCCAAAATCAATCCCGGAATCCGCTCACGGTTGGAGGTTCCGGCTTTCCGGCAGCCACGCCAGGTCTGCGCTGTACCCTGCGAGCCGAATCGGGAAATCCAGGCACTCCGTCGAGCCGAAGTTGGCTATGCTCGTCGTCGAACGCTCTGGCTAAAAATGGATCTCCGCATGGCGAAACAAGGCACCCGGAAACGCGCTGCCGCGAACTCTCCGATCACGATCGATGGCGTAACGATACAGCCCGGATCCCGCCACAGTCTGGATGTGGAAGTCGGGCGCCTGTACACCCATGCACCCACCACCATGCCGGTGGAGGTCGTCTGCGGCCGGCAGGCCGGGCCGGTGCTGTTCGTGTGCGCCGCCATTCACGGCGACGAACTCAACGGCGTGGAAATCATCAGGCGCCTTCTGCGAATCAAGGCGCTGAAACGATTGAAGGGCACCCTGATCGCGGTGCCGATCGTCAATCTCCATGGCTTCATCGACAAGAACCGGTATCTGCCGGACCGGCGCGATCTCAACCGTTCCTTCCCGGGCTCGGAGACCGGGTCTCTTGCCAGCCGGATCGCTCACCTGTTCATGACCGAGATCGTCAGCCAGGCCACCCACGGCATCGATCTGCACACCGGCGCGATTCATCGCGGCAACCTGCCGCAGATCCGCGCCAACCTGGACGACGAGGACACGCTCGAACTGGCCAGGGCGTTCGGTACGCCGGTGATTCTCAACGCCGCCATACGGCCGGGAACGCTCCGTGGTGCAGCGACCGGAAAGGTGCCGGTACTCGTCTACGAAGCCGGCGAGGCGCTGCGCCTCGATGAAATCTCGATCCGCGGCGGCGTCAACGGCATCGTGCGCGTCATGCGCAAGCTCGAAATGCTGCCGCCGACGCGCCGCAAGACCAGCCTGCCGGATCCGGTCATCGCGCGCTCCAGCAGCTGGGTGCGCGCGCCCCAGAGCGGCATCTTCCGGTCGTTTACCCAGTACGGCCAGCGCGTGGTCCGGGGCGAAACCATCCTCGGGGCGGTCTCGGATCCATTCGGCGAACACGAAGAAGAAATCCGGGCGCCGTTCTCGGGGATCGTCATCGGACAACTCCACCTGCCGCTGGTCAACGAGGGCGACGCGGTCTATCACATTGCCCGATTTCACCGCAGCGATGTCGCCGCGGGGCGCATCGAGGACTATCACGAATGGCTGGAAGCGCCGGACCACCCGTTCACGGATCCCTCCAACCCCGACGCGTGACGGGGCACGATCACGATCTTCCCGCGGCGCCGGGCCGGTTCGAGATCACTTCGACGGCGCCGACGACTTGCCCCCGCTCAATCGCCGCGCGAGCACGATCCAGGCCAGAAAGGCGAGGCAGGCGCCTAACGCAAGCAGGTTCGAAGACCATTCCGGCGCGAACATCGCGTAGAAACCCTCGTCATGCACCAGCGCGGAGAAACTGGCGACGCAGAAGGGAATGGCGTACAACCGGAAGACGCGCCAGAACCCTTGGCCCGAAGCGTCCCCGTCGCGCGCGCTGAGCACCAGCGCGGTGCCGATCAATGCCGACATGGCCAGCGCGTTCAGCCACAGCGGGAGGGACGGCTCGAAGTGGAGCGCGGCCATCACCAGGTACCAGATGAGGAAGCACCACAGAATGATCAGTCCTGTGGGCAGCCGGGCGAAATGACGGACGAGCATTCATGTGCCTGGGCGGTGAACGGTCTTCCCGGATTGTATAGACTGTGCCGTTACCCGAGACAATTCGTTTTCTGGAGATTTTCATGGTTCGACTCGCGCTTGCCCTGCTGTTGCTGCCCGCCCTGGCGATGGCCCAGCCGTATTTCCCGGATCGCCATCGATGGAACGGCGTCGACCCGGCCGAAGCCGGCTTCGACCCCGAGAAGCTCGAAGCGGCGATCGCCTTCGCGCGCGGCGCCGCGGTCACCGAACCGGCCGACCTGCACCAGGTGATCACGGATTCCTTCGCGCCGCGCGAACCGAACTTCCGCATCCTGGGGCCCACCAGGCCACGCGCAGGCGACAGCGGCATCGTTCTGAAAGACGGCCGCATCGTGGCCGAATGGGGCGACGTGCACCGGGTGGACATGACCTTCAGCGCGGTCAAGAGCTATCTCGCCACCGTCGCCGGCCTGGCCCTGCGC
>JAGXKW010000103.1 GCA_018334995.1 Wenzhouxiangellaceae bacterium | reverse complement strand
GGTCGGGGCGCCGTCCCCGACGCACCGCAACCCCGACACCACGCCAACGTCGTAGGTCGGGGCTATCCGACCGCGACCAAGCACCTCGATCCCGGCACCACACCAATGCCGTAGGTCGGGGCGCCGTCCCCGACGCACCGCAACCCCGGCACCACACCAATGCCGTAGGTCGGGGCGCCGTCCCCGACGCACCTCGATCCCGGCACCACACCAATGCCGTAGGTCGGGGCGCCGTCCCCGACGCGAGCCTGTGGGAGCGCTATCCGACCGCGACCAAGCGGCCCGAACGGTCGCGGCCGGGAGACCGCTTATATGGCAGCGAAAGAAACCGGGCAAGGATCACCGCCAGTTCTTCCGGTGCCTCCAGCATCGGAAAATGCCCGACGTCGTCCATCCATTCGAGCTCGGCGCCCGGAATGGTCGCGGCCAGGCGCTCGGCGATGGCGGGCACCGCGACCGGGTCGCGGCGGCCCCAGATCACTTGCGCCGGGACGTCCAGCTGCGCCAGCGGGCCGGTCCAGCGCTGGTAGAACCGATAGCGCTCGTCGACATACGCGATGGTCTGCGGCAAGGTCCGGATGCCGTCGTTGCGGCGCATCAGCGCCCACATCGCCGCCAATTCGTCGTCGGCGAGCGGACGGCCCAGGATCTTCCGGATCTGCCAGCGGAACAGGCGCTGCGAGGCCACCCGGGTATACGTCCCGGCCAGCGGCGAGCGCAGCAGCTTCTGCGACGGCGTCAGCCGGGCCTGCTCGATGAACACGCTGCCGTTCATGAGCGCGACCGATTCGACGGCCACCGGCAGCAGTCCCATCTCGCGCCGGGCCAGCAGCTCGCAGGCCACGCTGGTGCCCATGTCGTGGGCCACCAGGTGCACGCGCCGGATATCGCGCGCGGCGAGCATCATCAACACCCGGTCGGCCTGGTCGACGAGCGAGTAGCTGTAGCCGGAACGCGGCTTGGCCGAAAAGCCGAAGCCGGGAAAATCCATCAGCAGCATGCGCGGGCCGGACATCCGGTCGACCACCGCGCGCCAGTCCAGCGAACTGGATGGAAAGCCGTGCAGCCAAAGCATCGCGACGTCGGAATCGGGATCGCCCTGGTCGACCACGAAACAGTCGATCCCGCCCAGTCGCTCGATGCCGCCGCGCTCGAACCACGCCTGGACCAACTCGTTTTCTCGTGCAATTTCCTGTTCAGGCATCGAATCGGCCGCCCGGGCGCGTTTTTCAGTCAACGCCAGACTATACCGACCGGCCCGCATGCCATGCCGGGCGTCACGACACGGCGCATGACAATCCCGGCACGACATCGGCGCATCCGACTTGAAAGCCCCGCCCGGGAATCCTCATTTAGTAACACACAGGGGGCGAAAACCAGGAGGTATGCCATGAATCTTCAGAAGCTCACACCGTTCAACTGGTTCAAGCGCGAAAACGAAGGCGCCGGGGAATACCTGCCGGCCACGCGCGGAAACGATCCGTTTGCCCGGATGCATCGCGAAATGGACCGCATGTTCGAGGACTTCTTCGGTGAATCGCGCGGCGGCGGCAATGGCCTGTTGCTCAAGCCCAGCGTCGACATCGCCGAATCGAAGAAGGCCTACAAGATCTCGGTCGAAGTCCCGGGCATCGACCCGGAACAGATCGACCTGCACGTCGACAACGGTACGCTGGTCCTGTCGGGCGAGAAACGCCGGGAGTCGGAAGACGACGACGAAGGCTTCCACCGCATCGAGCGCAGCTACGGTCAGTTCCGGCGCGTGCTCACCCTGCCCGAAGACGCCGACCCCGACGGCATCAAGGCCGACTTCAAGAACGGCGTGCTCAAGATCAAGGTGCCGCGCGTCAAGCAGTCGGAGAAACCGGGCGCGAAGAAAGTCGAGATCGAAGGCACCGGCAGTTGACCGGATAGCACCTTGCCGTCCCGGGCCACGCCCGGGACCGGCGCAGGCGCCGGCCGCGTCGGCGAAGGATTCGCCCGCATTGCGCCAGAAAATCCTGTCGGCTGCCTATCCCCGGATGATCTTGCGCCGGATTTCGCCGGAGACGGTGTCGATGGCCAGGACGACCAGGATGGTGAGGATGAGCACCGCGGCGGCCTTGTCGAAATGGCGGTAGCGCAGCGTGTTCAAGAGCACGCCGCCGACGCCGCCGGCGCCGACCACGCCGAGCACGGCCGAGGCGCGGATGTTGAGTTCGAAACGGAACAGCCAGTGCGCGATGATTTCCGGAAGCACGGCCGGCAATACCGCCCAGCGCAGCGCCAGGATCCGCGAGCCGCCGGCGGCTTCGACCGCCTCGACGGTGCCGAAGTCCAGCGAGTCGACCACCTCGGCGCCGAGCTTGGTCAGCATCCCGACCGACGAAATGCCGATCGCCAGCGCACCGGCGAACGCGCCCAGCCCGACGATGGGCACGAAGTAGATCGCCAGCAGGATTTCCGGGAACGCGCGCGCCGTGGCCGAGATCAGCTTGACCACACGGGCCAGGCGCGGGAACAGCGTGCGCGCGCCGAACAACGCCAGCGGCAATGACAGAATGGCCGCGATGATGGTGCCGATCCACGCGATCTGGATCGATTCGATGATCGCCGGCAGCACCCGCTCCCAGCCGTAAGCCATGTCGGCCGGCCAGAAGAACGACAGCACCTCGGCCACGCCGCCGGGCACTTCCAGCATGCGCTCGGGCGTGAACCCGATCGCGAACAGCGAGACGAAGAACAGCGCGGCGATGACGAAGGTGGCGATGGTGCCGAAGCCGATCCGGTTGCCCGGCCGCTTCAACAGCTCGGCATGCGACAGGTTGTTGCTCACGTCAGCCGCTTCCGTATGGACTCGGAGATTTCCTCGATGACCAGGACGGCCACCAGCACCGCCAGGATGATCATGGTCACGCGCTCGTACTCGAAATTCGCGCGCTGGGTCTCGAGAATCATGCCGATGCCGCCGGCGCCGACCAGGCCCAGCACCACCGAGGCCCGGATATTGAGTTCGAACGCGTACAGCGCGTAGCTGACGTAGTGCTGCATGGCCTGCGGGATGGCGCCGAACTGGATCATCTGGAACCAGTTGCCGCCGACCGCGCGGATCGCCTCGGGCAGTCCCATGTCGATCGATTCCAGCGATTCCGACCACAGCTTGGAGATCACCGCGACGGTGAACACGGTCAGCGCAAGCGCGCCGGCCACCGGCCCGAAGCCCACCGCGGTGGCGAACAGCATCGCCCAGAACAGGTCGGGCAGCGTCCTCAGGATGTTCATGAAATTGCGGTCGGCGAACCACGTGAACTTGTCCGGCGACAGGTTGCGCGCGGCCAGCACCGCCATGGGAATGGCCAGGATGCCCCCGACCACGGTGCCGATGATGGCGATGAACACCGTCTCGAGCATCGGTTCGGCCAGGCGCGGCAGAAAGCCGAAGTCCGGCGGCCAGGATTCCTCGAGCAGGCGCGTGCCGCCGGCGATGTTGCACAGGATCTCGACCAGCGAAAACCCGATGCCGTAGGCCGACCACACGGTCATGGCCACCAGGAAGGCGATCACGCCGATCCACAGCGGCCAGTTGCGTTGCGGGCGGGCCGGCATGGTCATCGGGCGGGAGCCGATTTTGCGGGAGGCGCATCCTGCGCCGATTCAATCCGGCCCGATCGGGGCCGGAAGCCCCGCCCACGGCAAAAAAAACCCGATCCTGCGGCCAGGACCGGCGCCTTCACGCGTCTTCCTCCAGCAGATCGTCCTCGGTGAAGTCGCGCCCGTAGATGTCGCGGAAATCCTCGTCGGTGACGGTACTGGCCGCGCCGTCGTAGACCAGCTCGCCGAACCTCAACCCGATAATGCGGTCGCCGTATTCGCGCGCCAGGTCGAGAAAGTGCAGGTTGACCAGCGTGGTAATGCCCAGCTCGCGGTTGATGCGCACCAGGTCGCGCATGATCTGGTGGGTCGTCACCGGGTCGAGCGAGGCGACCGGCTCGTCGGCCAGGATGATGGTCGGCTGCTGGGCCAGCGCTCTTGCAACACCGACGCGCTGCTGCTGGCCGCCGGAAAGATCGCGCGCCTTGACCCACGCCTTGTCGGCAATCCCGACCCGCTTGAGCGCGTCGATGGCGATCTCGCGATCGGCCTTCGGCCATAAATTCAGCATGGCGCGCCAGCCGGGCACGTGCGCCAGCCGGCCGATCAGCACGTTGGCCATCACGCTCAGCCGCTTGACCAGCCGGAAGTCCTGGAAGATCATGCCGATGCGCTTGCGCATGCGCCTGAGCTCGCGCGTCGAATGGGTGGACACCCGCTCGCCGTCGATCTCCACGCTGCCGCTGGTCAGCGCGTTCAGGCCGTTGACCGCGCGCAGCAGCGTCGACTTGCCGGCGCCCGAGGAGCCGACGATGACCACGAACTGGCCGGGCTCGATCTCCAGGTCCAGGTCCTTCATCCCGACCGCGCCGTTGGGATAGACGATGCCCGCCTTGTCGAAGCGGATTGCACCCGTCCCGGCGCCGGTTGCGGTATTCGGCTTGTTCTCGCTCATTGTTTTCCTTGTTACGCGAACGATTTCGTTTGGTCGTTTCGTCGTTTGGTCGCCTGGTCGTTACTTCATTATTTCGTCGTTTTGTTCGATTTTCGGGTTTTTCTTCGTGCCCTCTCATCGAACAGGCTTGCTCGTGCGCTTCGCTGCGCTCAACGGCACCCTACAAAGTCACTCACCCCGCGTTAAGCGCACCATCCACAAA
>JAGXKW010000041.1 GCA_018334995.1 Wenzhouxiangellaceae bacterium | reverse complement strand
GTTCTGCGGCTGGGATTCAGCACGGTCTCGATTTCATGGTTCAACAACCTGGCCAGAACGTACTCGAACAATTCGGTCTTGCCGTCGGCGTCGATCAGCCGTTCGACAAGACGCATGAACTCGACCAGTTCGCGCTCGGGACGGCGACGCATGACGGGAAAAGCCATCTCCAGCAACGGCAAGCGCAGCGCGCGGGGAAGTTGCGGCGCGATCCCGATCAGATCGCGCACCTGCGCCTCGCTATCGCTGCCGAGTGATTCGGCAATCATGAGCAACTGGTTTTCACGAAGTTCGGGGTTCCGACCCAACAGCAGGAACAGCAGCAATTCCGGGGCCCATTCGTCGGAATGCGCGGCGCGCTTCAACGGCGCGGGCACCTCGGCGATCAGCCCCGCCGCCAGCAGGGCCTGGAAGACCCCGGGCTTGCCAATCTGGTGGACAAGATCGGCCGGATCCAGGGAGAACCCCCCGGATTGCTCGCCGGCGGCCTGCGCGGCCGCATCGGCTTCGCGCTGCTCGCGCTCAGCACGACGCGCCTGTTCGTGGCGGGCCATGTCGTCGGCAATGTCGCCCAGTTCGGCCGGATCGAAGGAAGGATCGACCTTGAGGATGCGCTTTTCCAGCGGCGGGTGAGTCGCGAACAGCTTGCCGGAAAAATCCATCGCGAACAGCATGTGACCGACCTCGTCGGTGTTGACCTTGAGCCTCGCGCCCGACGCGCGCGCGCCGATCTTCTTCAAGGCGCCGGCAAGGCCCGCCGGCGAGCGCGTGAACTGCACCGCCGAGGCGTCGGCCAGGTACTCGCGCTGGCGCGACACCGCGGCCTGGACCCAGCGGCCGAAGAACAGGCCGATGTAGCCGACGATCATCACCGCCAGCGCCACGATCGCGACGGCACCGGCATTCCGGTTGCGCCCGCTGCTGAAGCGCATCGAGGCCAGCATCCGACGTCCGACCACCGCCAGCATCAGGATGCCGAAAAGAATGCCGATCAGTCGGATGTTCAGGCGCATGTCGCCATTGAAGACATGGCTGAACTCGTGCGCAATCACGCCCTGCAGCTCGTCGCGGTCCAGCGTCTCCAGCGTGCCGCGGGTCACCGCCACGGCCGCATCGGCCGGACTCCACCCGGCCGCGAATGCGTTGATGGCCGGCTCGTGCTCGAGCACGAAGACCTGCGGCACCGGCACCCCGGCGGCGATCGCCATTTCTTCGACGACGTTCAGCAGTCGCCGGCGCAGCGGGTCCATGCTGTCGCCGGTCACCTCCACGCCGCCGAGTTCGCGCGCAACCCGGGCGCCGCCGCCTCGCAGCTGAGCCGATCGGTAAGCACTGGCCAGCACGATGACCAGCAGCGTGACCAGGGATGTCCAGATGACGACGTTGCCGTTGGCCAGCCAGAAATCCGGCGAGGACCCACCGAGATCGGTCGACGGAAACTGGCCGAACACGGCCAGCGCAACCAGGTTCATCGCGATGACGATTGCCGATACCGCGAGCACGAACACCAACACCAGCAACCTGGTCTGCCTGCGCGCGCGATCCTGGTGTTCGAAGAAGTCCATGGCGTCTAAATCAGTTTGCGGCTGGGCGGTTTACGAGTCACGCAGTGCGGATCCTTTTGGAGGTTCGCTGGATTCCGTCGGCATCAAGTCCCAGGTGACGCACCGAAGCCCTTCTCCCGGAATGCCGCTGCGCACGATCGCGCATTTGCCTTCCTGAAGCGTCCGACCGTAAACGGCGCGGGCAAGCGCCACGCTATCCGAAATCCACCTGCACGGCTTCGCGCTTGGCCGGGTCGTCGATTTCCAGCATCTGGGCCGGGCCGAAGCCGAGCGGGCCGGCAATGAAGTTGTTGGGCACCGATTCGCGCAGGATGTTGTAGTTCATGACTGCGTCGTTATAGGCCTGGCGGGCGAAGGCAACCTTGTTTTCGGTGGTGGTGATCTCCTCTGAAAGCTGCATCATGTTCTCGTTGGCTTTCAGGTCGGGGTAGTTCTCCGACAGCGCGAACAACCGGCCCAGCGCCCCGGACAGCCCCTGCTCGGCCTGGTTGAGCTGGCCGACCGCTTCCGGGTCACCGGGATTCTGCGAGGCGTTCTTCAAGCCGGTGACGGCGGCGTTGCGCGCCTGGATGACGGCCTCCAGCGTATCTTTCTCGTGCGCCATGTAGCGCTTGGCGACTTCGACCAGGTTGGGGATGAGATCGTGACGGCGGGTGAGTTGCACGTCGATCTGGGCAAAAGCGTTCTTGTAGCGGTTGCGCGCGGTGACCAGCCGGTTGTAGATCGAGACGGCAAAGACGGCAAACAGGACGATGACGCCCAGTACAATCCATTCCATTGCAGGTACCCTCCGAGTAATCAAGCCCTAGTCTAATCAATTCCGGGTGCCGGTAATACCCGAGCGGGCACGCCTGGTCGGCATCGTGCCCGCTCGCACGGAGAGCGGCAGAGAGAAAAGGCAACTTCTTCCGAAGAAATCAGCCGCGCAGCTGCTTTTCGAGTTTCGCCCAGGTGTCGCGCAGCGTGACGGCGCGATTGAGGACCGGCCTGTCGGGCGTCGAGTCGGGGTCGGCGACGAAATAGCCGGTGCGCTCGAACTGGTAGTGTTCACCGGGTTCCGCATTTTCCAGGCCGGGCTCGAGACGCGCGTTGCCGATGACCTTGAGCGACTCGGGGTTGAGAAATTCGACGAAATCACGGGCCTTGTCCCCGGCCGGGTGCGGGATGGAAAACAGGCGATCGTAAAGGCGCACTTCGGCCGCGACGGCATGCTCGGCGCTGACCCAGTGAACCGTACCCTTGACCTTGCGCTCCGAACCCGGCTGACCCGAGCGCGATTCGGGATCGAACGAGCAGCGCAGTTCCGTGACTTCCCCGGCGCCGTTCCTGACGACCTCGTCGCAGCGGATGATGAACGCATTGCGCAGCCGCACTTCGCCGCCGGGTTTGAGGCGGAAGAATTTCTTTGGTGGCTCCTCCATGAAATCACCACGTTCGATGAACGCCTCGCGCGTCATCGGCACCTTGCGGGTGCCCATTTCAGGCTTCTGTGGATGATTGGCGACTTCGAACCACTCGGTCTCGTCTTCCGGAAAGTTGGTCAGCACGATCTTCAGCGGCTCCAGCACGGCCAGCCGGCGTGGCGCGCGTTCGTTGAGATCGTCGCGCAGGTTGCGCTCAAGCGCCCCGAACGGGATGATGCTTTCGGACTTGGTCACGCCGATTTCGGTGCAGAAACTTCGGATCGAGCGCGGCGTGAAACCGCGCCGGCGGATGCCCGCGAACGTCGGCATGCGCGGATCGTCCCAGCCGTCGACGTAGCCTTCGTCGACCAGCCGCATCAGGCGCCGCTTGGACAGCACGGTAAAATCCAGGTTGAGGCGCGCGAACTCGATCTGCTGCGGCTTCGACGGCACCGGCAGGTGCTCGATCAGCCAGTCGTAAAGCGGCCGATGGTCCTCGAACTCCAGCGTGCAAAGAGAGTGAGTGATGCCCTCGATGGCATCCGACTGGCCGTGTGCAAAATCGTAGCTCGGGTAGATGCACCATTCATCACCGGTGCGCGGATGCTTCTGATGCCGAATCCGATACAACACCGGATCGCGCAGGTTGATATTGGGCGCGGCCATGTCGATCCTCGCGCGCAGTACATGGGCGCCATCGGCGAATTCGCCACCGCGCATGCGCTCGAAGAGATCGCGGTTTTCGGCGGGAGATCGGTCGCGGAAGGGACTGGGCTGTCCAGGCTCCGTCAGCGTGCCGCGCTGGGCCCGGATCATGTCGCCGTCCTGGCTGTCCACGTAGGCCAGGCCGTGGTCGATGAGGTGCAGGGCATATGCGTAGAGCGTTGGGAAGTAATCCGACGCGAAACACTCGTGCGCCCATGCATATCCGAGCCAGGCCACGTCCTCGCGAATGGCATCCACATAGCGCTGCTCTTCGCGGATCGGATTGGTGTCATCGAAGCGCAGGTTGGTCTCGCCCCCGAACTCGTCGGCCATGGCGAAGTTCAACACGATGGACTTGGCGTGACCAAGGTGCAGATAGCCGTTCGGTTCGGGCGGGAAACGCGTGACGACGCGCTCGTGCTTTCCCGACTCCAGTTCCTGGCGGATGCGGTTGCGAATGAAATGGGCCGGGGAATTGTCGGAGGCTTCGGTCATGGAGGCAGTGCCTGAAAATATCGGGCCATTGTAGCGGATGGGGCTTCCCGGGGACCTTTTCGAAAGCCCCGTCCCCGGCCGTCAAGGCAGCACGGCGATTTCCATTCAGGCCGGATTTGCGCTAACCTGCGACCTGCCGCCGATCTATAAGAACCGGCCCCGGAAACCGCCCTGAACAAACAACACAGACAAGAAAAGGCTGATGTCGGAAATACGCTTTGACCACCAGAAACTGAGCAACCGGATCCTGCTGGCGTTGGGATTGGGCCTGGTCACGGGCCTCTTGCTCAATGCCACGATTGCCGATGCCGAATGGGTGCGCATCTGGGTGCTCGACGGCATCCTGAACGTCGTCGGCGAGGCGTTCGTGCGGTTACTCAGCATGCTTGTTGTCCCCATCGTGTTCGTCTCCCTGATCACGGGCGTGTCATCGCTGGCCGATCCGAAAAGCCTGGGCCGGGTCGGCGGGCGTGCGATCGGGCTGTACCTGATCACGACCGGAGTTGCAATCCTGCTGGCGCTTTCGGCCGGACAGATCTTTCAGACCGGCGTGGGCGCCAGTCCGACAGGCGTCGAGACGCCGGAGATTTCCGCGGCGCCGTCGTTTACCGAGGTGCTGATCAACCTGGTGCCCAGCAACCCGGTCGAAGCGATGGCCCAGGGCAACATGCTGCCGATCATCGTGTTCGCCATCCTGCTGGGCCTGGCGATGTCATTCGCCGGCAAGCCGGGCAAACGGGTCTCGGAATTCTTCGCCGATTTCATGGAAGTGGTCATGAAGCTGGTGGGCATCGTGATGCTGATCGCGCCCTATGGCGTGTTCGCGTTGATCACGACCATGGCCGCAACGACTGGCTGGGAGACCTTTGCCGGCGTCATCAAATACGTTTTGCTCGTTCTCGCGGTTCTGATCCTGCACGCGACGGTGGTCTACCCGACGCTGCTCAAGGTGTTTACCGGCCTGAGCCCGATCGTGTTCTACCGCCAGATTCGCGACGTGCTCGCGTTCGCGTTCTCCACGGCCTCGTCGGGCGCCACGATTCCCGTGACGCTGCGCGCGGTCCAGGAACGGCTGGGCGCGAGCAACCGGATCAGTTCGTTCACGGTACCGCTGGGCGCGACCATCAACATGGACGGCACCGCGATCATGCAGGGAATTGCAGTCGGGTTCATTGCCCAGTATTACGGGGTCGACCTGAGCCTTACGCAATACCTGATGGTGATCTTCATGGTGGTCATGGCCTCGATCGGTGCGGCCGGTGTACCCGGCGTGGGACTGATTCTGCTGGCCGGCGTGCTCGACCAGGTCGGGCTGCCGCGCGAGGGCATTGCGCTGATTCTCGGCGTGGACCGGCTGCTGGATATGACACGTACGGCGGTGAATGTCACCGGCGACTCGGTGGTCACCTGCATCGTGGCCAGCGGAGAGGATGAACTGGACCGCGAGGTCTTCTACAACAGGGCGCCGGCGATTCAGCACCCCGCTGAAGGCTGACAGCTGCGGATGCCGATTGCGCCAAACCGCGACAGGCAGAATTTCATGAATGCACCGAAAAGCAGGAATTTGTTCGCGCTCCTTACCGGCATCGTCCTGCCGGCGCCGATGTCCGTTGCGGACGCATTCGGTCAAGACGCGGAGGGGCGCCCGCGCAATCGCTTCGACAACGACGTTCTGCGCGAAACTTTCGGCTTAGCAATTCGCCAAGCCGCGCAGTTCAGTCCGACGAGGCCGACCCGCTAATCACTTCGTCCAGCGCCTGGCGAATGCGCGCAGCCCAGAACGGCGCACGCCGCTGCGCACGCTGGGTATGGCCGAGTTCTTCGAAGCCCGGCGGATTGTTTGTCAGTACGTCGTATAGATTGAAGCGCACACGACCTTGCCGGTCGATGATAAAAAGACCCGGCGTACCCTGGACGCCCCACCGCTCGGCGACGGAGTCGGCTTTCGGCAGCAATGTGAAATCAAAGCCGTGCTCTGCAATATAGACCTCCGGATCCTGCTGGTCACGGAAGTTGAGCGCATAAATCGTGATCTTGTCGCCGAATTCATCTTCCAGGCTTTGCAGATGCGGCATCAGCGCGCGGCAGTAAGGACACCAGCTGGCCCAGAAAAGATAGATCCCGATGCCGTTCTGGTCGGCGGGAAGCTCCAGCGCCGTTCCCTCGGCCGTCGCCAGTTCGAAAGGTTCGGCAGGCGGGAAATTCTGTGAATATGCAGATGCCGTGGCCAGAAGCAGAAGCAGCACGGCAAGGTTTCGAATGGTTCTGGTCATCATGACTCCTGGATCGTTTCACCGGGTCCCGCCCACCTCGCCCGGGAATAGACCGGTTTCGCTCGGAAATCTTCCAAAGCGGATCTCAAGATTGTAGCGAGAAGGCAGGCCGGATTGGCTTGAATGACGTCCGGATGCGGCGAAGCCAGTCGTTGCGGAAGTGCGGGCGTATCGAATGGCACCGGCCGCGCGTCCAGCGCCAGCCCGTGCACTTGCACATCGATGTCCGCCGCTGCAAGGCTGAGCTTAAGGACCGGGAGGCCATTGCCCGGCCACGCAGGCAGACGACAAATAGAAAGCCGCCACTACCACGCATAAAAAAACCCCGCGCCATTTTTTGGCGCGGGGTCTGGATAAATGCCTGGCGGTGACCTACTCTCACACGGCTATTGCCGCACTACCATCGGCGCTGCTGCGTTTCACTTCCGAGTTCGGCATGGGATCGGGTGGTTCCACAGCGCTATTGCCACCAGGCAAGCTTGATCGTACGTGACAGGCTGATTCCGGCCACGCTGGAATTCTGTTCAGGAGCGCTTCGTGTCGCTATTTCAATCTTGGTGAAATTGGCTTTAGTGTTATATGACCAAGCCTCACGGGCAATTAGTACTGGTTAGCTTCATGCGTTACCGCACTTCCACACCCAGCCTATCAACCTGGTCGTCTTCCAGGGCCCTACAGGGACCTCAAGGGTCCAGTGAAACCTAATCTTGGGAGGGGCTTCCCGCTTAGATGCTTTCAGCGGTTATCCCGACCGATCGTAGCTACCCGGCAATGCATCTGGCGATACAACCGGAACACCAGCGGATCGTCCACTCCGGTCCTCTCGTACTAGGAGCAGATTCCCTCAAGTTTCAAGCGCCCACGGCAGATAGGGACCGAACTGTCTCACGACGTTCTAAACCCAGCTCGCGTACCACTTTAAATGGCGAACAGCCATACCCTTGGGACCGGCTACAGCCCCAGGATGTGATGAGCCGACATCGAGGTGCCAAACACCGCCGTCGATATGAACTCTTGGGCGGTATCAGCCTGTTATCCCCGGAGTACCTTTTATCCGTTGAGCGATGGCCCTTCCATACAGAACCACCGGATCACTAAGACCTGCTTTCGCACCTGCTTGATCCGTCGATCTCGCAGTCAAGCACCCTTGTGCCTTTGCACTCAGCGCACGATGTCCGACCGTGCTGAGGGTACCTTCGTGCTCCTCCGTTACTCTTTGGGAGGAGACCGCCCCAGTCAAACTACCCACCACACACTGTTCCCGACCCGGATAACGGGCCTGGGTTAGAACTCTAATTACACCAGGGTGGTATTTCAAGGTTGGCTCCACGCAGACTGGCGTCCACGCTTCGAAGCCTCCCACCTATCCTACACAGGAATAACCAAAGTTCAGTGTGAAGCTATAGTAAAGGTTCACGGGGTCTTTCCGTCTAGCCGCGGGTACGCAGCATCTTCACTGCGATTTCAATTTCACTGAGTCTCGGGTGGAGACAGTGTGGCCATCGTTACGCCATTCGTGCAGGTCGGAACTTACCCGACAAGGAATTTCGCTACCTTAGGACCGTTATAGTTACGGCCGCCGTTTACCGGGGCTTCGATCAAGAGCTTCGCCGAAGCTAACCCCATCACTTAACCTTCCGGCACCGGGCAGGCGTCACACCCTATACGTCCACTTACGTGTTTGCAGAGTGCTGTGTTTTTAATAAACAGTCGCAGCCACCTGGTCACTGCAACCTCCAGAAGCTCCGAGAGCAAGTCTCTTCACCGCCAGAGGCGTACCTTCTCCCGAAGTTACGGTACCATTTTGCCTAGTTCCTTCACCCGAGTTCTCTCAAGCGCCTTGGGATTCTCACCCTGCCTACCTGTGTCGGTTTACGGTACGGTCACGTGTTACCTGAAGCTTAGAAGATTTTCCTGGAAGCATGGCATCGACGCCTTCGCCCCACATGGGGGCTCCCCATCACACCTTGGAATTGAGTTTCCGGATTTGCCAAGAAACTCTTCCTACATGCTTGGACCGGGACAACCATCGCCCGGCGCACCTAGCCTTCTCCGTCTCTCCATCGCAGTAACACCTGGTGCAGGAATATTAACCTGCTTCCCATCGACTACGCCTTTCGGCCTCGCCTTAGGGGCCGACTCACCCTGCGCCGATTAACGTTGCGCGAGGAAACCTTGGGCTTTCGGCGGGAGGGTTTTTCACCCTCCTTATCGTTACTCATGTCAGCATTCGCACTTCCGATACCTCCAGCATGCCTCTCGGCACACCTTCACAGGCGTACGGAACGCTCCTCTACCATGCAAGAAAACTTGCATCCGCAGCTTCGGTACACAGCTTGAGCCCCGTTAAATCTTCCGCGCAGGCCGACTCGACCAGTGAGCTATTACGCTTTCTTTAAAGGGTGGCTGCTTCTAAGCCAACCTCCTGGCTGTCTGGGCCTTCCCACATCGTTTCCCACTTAGCTGTGATTTGGGGACCTTAGCTGGCGGTCTGGGTTGTTTCCCTTTCCACGACGGACGTTAGCACCCGCCGTGTGTCTCCCGTGATTGCACTTCCTGGTATTCGGAGTTTGCAATGGTTTGGTAAGTCGGTATGACCCCCTAGCCATAACAGTGCTCTACCCCCAGGAGTGAGACACGAGGCGCTACCTAAATAGCTTTCGAGGAGAACCAGCTATCTCCGAGTTTGTTTAGCCTTTCACTCCTAGCCACAGGTCATCCCCTAACTTTTCAACGTTAGTGGGTTCGGGCCTTCAGTCGGTGTTACCCGACTTTCACCCTGCCCATGGCTAGATCACTCGGTTTCGGGTCTACTCCCAGAGACTAATTCGCCCTATTCAGACTCGGTTTCCCTTCGCCTTCCCTAAACGGTTAAGCTTGCCACTGAAAGTAAGTCGCTGACCCATAATACAAAAGGTACGCCGTCACCCGGATAAATCCAGGCTCCGACTGCTTGTACGCACACGGTTTCAGGTTCTATTTCACTCCCCTCTCCGGGGTTCTTTTCGCCTTTCCCTCACGGTACTGGTTCGCTATCGGTCGGCAGAGAGTATTTAGCCTTGGAAGATGGTCCTCCCATGTTCAGACAGGGTTTCACGTGCCCCGCCCTACTCGATTTCACCTTGATTGCCTTTTCGCATACCGGGCTATCACCGTCTATGGCCGGCCTTTCCAGGCCGTTCTGCTAAAACAAACAAGGCTTAAGGGCTAATCCCCGTTCGCTCGTCGCTACTTGGGGAATCTCGGTTGATTTCTTTTCCTCCGGTTACTTAGATATTTCAGTTCTCCGGGTTCGCTTCCCTGCCCTATGTATTCAGGCAGGGATACCTCCAAAGAGGTGGGTTTCCCCATTCGGAAATCCACGGGTCAAAGCTTGTTGTCAGCTCTCCGTGGCTTATCGCAGACTACTACGTCCTTCATCGCCTTCTGCCGCCAAGGCATCCACCGTGTGCGCTTGGTCACTTGGTCATATAACCCAAAGCCAACTTCGCTTCGAGCCAACTTTACGTTGAACAATACAACTTCGTACCAAGATTTGATTTCGCTGACACGACTGAACGGATCTTGCAGACGAACAGCGGCTAAGCGTTCGTCGCGCGATCCATCCAAGACGCTCTTGAACAGAATTCCAGATTTTTAAAGAACTCAAGACCCCAGTCCGGCCCAACAGAGTGGTGGAGCCAGGCGGGATCGAACCGCCGACCTCCTGCGTGCAAGGCAGGCGCTCTCCCAGCTGAGCTATGGCCCCAGGTATTGGTGGGTCTGGGAAGATTTGAACTTCCGACCTCACCCTTATCAGGGGTGCGCTCTAACCAACTGAGCTACAGACCCATTGAAACAATGGACCTGCCGAGCCGGCATGGTGCAGTTCTTGCTGCAGATAACTTGTGTTGGGCGTCCCGGCCGAGCCGGGTGCGTTCTCTTTAAAGGAGGTGATCCAGCCGCAGGTTCCCCTACGGCTACCTTGTTACGACTTCACCCCAGTCATTGACCACACCGTGGCAAGCGCTCTCCCGAAGGTTAAGCTACCTGCTTCTGGTGCAGCCAACTCCCATGGTGTGACGGGCGGTGTGTACAAGGCCCGGGAACGTATTCACCGCAGCATTGCTGATCTGCGATTACTAGCGATTCCGACTTCACGCAGTCGAGTTGCAGACTGCGATCCGGACTAGGATCGGCTTTCTGGGATTGGCTGGCTCTTGCGAGTTTGCTGCCCTTTGTACCGACCATTGTAGCACGTGTGTAGCCCAGCCCGTAAGGGCCATGATGACTTGACGTCATCCCCACCTTCCTCCGGTTTATCACCGGCAGTCTCCTTAGAGTTCCCGCCATTACGCGCTGGCAACTAAGGACAAGGGTTGCGCTCGTTGCGGGACTTAACCCAACATCTCACGACACGAGCTGACGACAGCCATGCAGCACCTGTCACTCGGTTCCCGAAGGCACCAAGGTATCTCTACCAAGTTCCGAGGATGTCAAGGGCTGGTAAGGTTCTTCGCGTTGCATCGAATTAAACCACATGCTCCACCGCTTGTGCGGGCCCCCGTCAATTCCTTTGAGTTTCAACCTTGCGGCCGTACTCCCCAGGCGGTCAACTTAACGCGTTAGCTTCGCCACTAAGTCCTATTAAGGGGACCCAACGGCTAGTTGACATAGTTTAGGGCGTGGACTACCAGGGTATCTAATCCTGTTTGCTACCCACGCTTTCGTGCCTGAGCGTCAGTTTTGGTCCAGTAAGCCGCCTTCGCCACTGATGTTCCTCCGGATATCTACGCATTTCACCGCTACACCCGGAATTCCGCTTACCTCTACCAAACTCTAGCTGACCAGTATCGAATGCCATTCCCAGGTTAAGCCCGGGGCTTTCACATTTGACTTAATCAGCCGCCTGCGCACGCTTTACGCCCAGTAATTCCGATTAACGCTTGCACCCTCCGTATTACCGCGGCTGCTGGCACGGAGTTAGCCGGTGCTTATTCTTCAGGTACCGTCAATTGCCATGAGGTATTAGCCCAGGCCGTTTCTTCCCTGATAAAAGTGCTTTACAACCCGCAGGCCTTCTTCACACACGCGGCATTGCTGGATCAGGCTTGCGCCCATTGTCCAATATTCCCCACTGCTGCCTCCCGTAGGAGTCTGGGCCGTGTCTCAGTCCCAGTGTGGCTGATCATCCTCTCAGACCAGCTACCGATCGTCGCCTTGGTAAGCTTTTACCCTACCAACTAGCTAATCGGACGTAGGCTCATCCTGCAGTGTGAGCTTTCAAGAAGAGGCCCACTTTCCTCCGTAGAGCGTACGCGGTATTAATCCGGGTTTCCCCGGGCTATCCCCCGCTGCAGGGCAGATTCCTACGCATTACTCACCCGTCCGCCACTCGTCGCCAGAGAGCAAGCTCTCCGCGTTACCGTTCGACTTGCATGTGTTAGGCATGCCGCCAGCGTTCAATCTGAGCCAGGATCAAACTCTTCAGTTTAAAAGCTAAAGCTTTCGAACTACAGAACTGACCCCGCTCCGAAATTTCTTTCAGGGCGGGACGTTCCAATTGGCACCACGAATGGCCCAACCGGGACGCCCACACAAGTTATCTGCATCAATTTTTAAGGAACTGTCTTGCTTCAAGCTTCCAGGCATTTCGCCGAAGCAGGCCGAGTATTGTAACTCGAATTTCGTCTCCGTCAACACCTGAACCCGAAAAATCTTGCTGTTTTGCCGGGAGCAGATTTTGTGTTGCCGAGCCGGTGAAGTATACGGAAATTAGCGAAACTGTCAAGCTTTCCGTAAAAAATTTTTCGGCCAGGGCACGCAGTGCCGAGCCGAGCCGAGCCGAGCCGAGCCGAGCCGAGCCGAGCCGAGCCGAGCCGAGCCGAGCCGCCGAAGTATAGGGGCGTTTCCGGATCTGTCAACACCGGAGGCAAAATTTCTTCGCGGCGGCGTACGAAGCGCTCGTTACGCTTGAGCCGCGCAACGGTTGCGAGGACAATGGGCGCATCACCATATGGGCCGGAAACACCGGCGCGGGAAACAATGACCTGGCTTCTGGCATTCCACATCGTTTTCGTCGTCACCTGGTTCGCCGGGCTGTTTTACCTCCCTCGACTGTTCGTTTACGCCGCCACCCATCCGGGGCCGGAAATCCAGTCGGTATTCAATGTGATGCAGCGCAAGCTGCTGGGCATTACGCACATCGGCGGGGCACTGGCGGTCTTTTTTGGCCTCGCGGTGATCCTGACCGCCCCGAGCTATTACCTCGGTCTCGGCTGGCTGCACGCCAAGCTGGCGCTGGTCGCGCTGCTGATCGGCTACCACCTGTGGTGCTGGCGCATCGTGCTGACTTTCCGGGAAGGCCGAAACCGCAGAAGCCACGTATGGTACCGGTGGTTCAATGAGGCGCCCGCGCTGCTGCTGGTTGCGATCGTGCTGCTGGCAGTACTAAAGCCGTTTTAGAAGCCGCCTATAAATCACTGCGCGTGGGCCTGCAGGCGTCCGGCGGGCGCACTCGCGCCGTCGCCGGGCAGGCCGCGTTCAATCGGCATGTATTCGCTTGTGCACTCCGGTTCCTGCGCCCCGTCGGCCGCCCCTTTTTGAAACGGCTTCTGGATGTCGGCTTGGTGATGCCGGCCTCGGCTCAGTCGGCCGGGGGCGGGACCGGCCATTCGGCTTCGGGGTCGCCGGCGACCAGGAAATCGCCGTTGAGAGTGGTTTCGCGCGCGTTATAGCGCAGTGGTTTGCCCTCGGGCATCCAGACGCGGCCCCCGGCGGCGGTGACGATCGCCTCGCCGGCAGCCGTATCCCATTCGCTGGTCGGGCCCAGCCGGGGATAGAAATCGGCCTCGCCTTCGGCCACGGCGCAGAATTTGAGCGCGCTGCCGCGGCTGGCCAGCGCATGCTCGCCCAGCATTTCGAAATAGGCCCGGGTGCGCGCATTGGCATGCGAGCGGCTGCCGAGGACCACCGGCGGGCTGGCGCACGGCCGGCGGGTTTCGATCGGTTGGGGCGTCGTGTAGTCGTGCCATCGATGGGCGCCCTGGCCGACGATGCCGGTATAGGCCGTACGCGTGACCGGGACCGCGATCGCGCCGAGCACCGGCACATGATCGACGACCAGCGCCACGTTGATGGTGAATTCGCCGTTGCGCTTGATGAATTCTCGCGTGCCGTCGAGCGGATCGACCACCCACAGCCGGCGCCAGTCGCGGCGCTGTTCGAGATCGACATCAGCCGACTCCTCGCTCAGGATCGGGATGCCCGGAGTCAGCTTGTTCAGCGCCGCGACGAGGCTATGATGGCTGGCCATATCGGCCTTGGTCAGCGGGCTCTTGTCGTGCTTGGCCTCGACCGCGAAATCGTCGCTCTCGTAGACGTCCAGGATGGCGTCGGCCGCGTCGCTGCAGGCCTGCAGCACACCGGGCAGAAGCCGCTGCTCGAAACTGTTCACGTCTTGTCCTTCAGGTCTCGGGCCATGTAAAGGGCGGCGATCGACCGCCCTTCGGTGCAGTCCTCGCGCTGGATGAGTTCGGCCAGGTTCGCGATCGGCCAGGGAATCACCTCCAGCTCCTCGGGTTCGTCGCCGGGCAATCGGGAGGGGTAGAGGTCGCGCGCCAGGACCACCTGCGTGGCGTGTGTCATGTAGCCCGGCGCCAGGGTCAGCTGGCCGAGCACCTCGAGATCACGCGACGCATACCCGACTTCCTCCTGCAACTCGCGGTTGGCACCTTCGACATGGCTTTCGCCGGGCTCGAGGCGCCCCTTGGGCAGGCCGACTTCGTAGCGGTGGACCCCGCAGGCGTACTCGCGCACCAGCAGCACGGTATCGGCGTCGGGCATGGCCACGATGATCACGGCGCCCACGCCGCGGCTCATCAGGCGCTCATAGGTCCTGCGCTCACCGTTTGAGAACTCCAGGTCCAGGGCCTCGACGCGGAACAGGCTTTTCTCCGGCCGTTCCTCGCGCCTGTGAATGACCGGCAGCTTGGGTTCGTCGTCAATCATCGAGAAAGGATATCAGCCGCGGGTGCAAGGCCGTGGTTGCGGCAAGAATCGTCGTGCTTTCCAGTCCAACGGGGCCACCGTCGAGCTGGGTCACCATGCCACCGGCTTCACGCACGATGACCGTCAGCGCCGCAATGTCGAGAATGTTGATGTCGCTTTCGATCACGGCATCCAGGCCGCCGGACGCGAGCCGATGATAGGGGTAGAAGTCGCCGTAACCGCGGGTGCGGGCCGCCGTTTCCACCAGCTTGCCAATGCGCGGCCAGTCGGCCGAGCGCGCCAGCGTGCGCACGTTGCCCAGCGAGACGTCCATTTCCTCCAGCGTCTCGGTGGAAGCGGCCTTCAACGGCGCGCCGTCCATCCAGGCGCCGCGGCCGGCGACGGCCCAGGCGGTTTCCTCGAAGGGCGGTGCGGCCGAAACGCCCAGCACGATTTCGCCGTCGACCATCAGCGCGATCTGCACCGACCAGAATTCCAGCCCGCGGATGAAGCTGCGCGTACCGTCTATGGGATCGATCAGCCACAGGCAGTCGTGGTCGCCGGAATGGCCGTACTCTTCGCCGAAGATGGCGTGATCGGGAAACGCGCCTTGAATGATGCGCCGGATTTCCATCTCGCATTTTCGGTCGGCAATCGTGACCGGACTGGCGTCGGACTTGCGCTCGATCTCCAGCGGACGGCGAAAATAGCCCAGCGCGATCGACGAAGCCTTGCGCGCGGCATCGCGCGCGACTTCCAGCGCGCGCTCCAGATCAACGGATTCAGCGTTCATGTCCACCTTCGGTTGCTTGGCCAGTGCGGCGCGTCCGTGCGGCCCGATCGAAATCCTGCGCGCCCGGCATCGATCAACTCTAACAAAGGGACTCAGTCATTGCCGACATCGGTGCGCCTGAGCACCACCACGCTGTCGACCCGGCCCGGCCCGGCCCGATCGGCGGTGATGCGCGCCACCGCCAGCGGACGCTCGGCGACCGTCGTGCCAAGCCAGCGCATCAGGTCCGGGAACGGCGCCTGGTCGAATACCACCCGGACCTCGTCGCCATTACCCGGCTCGATGCGTTTGAGCGCACCGGCCAGACCCGCCGCCCGCGCGCCCTGGTCGATGACCGAAAGCGTCGAGCCACCCTCCAGCGATGGCTGGGCCCCATGGCGTTCGCGTAGCCGGTCGACTTCCGGCGCCACGCGATCCAGCCAGTCCAGCAGGGCGCGCTGAGCGGCGATCCGGTCGGCCAGCGATTCCCGGGCTTCCTGCAGCGGCTCCCAGACCAGCGTCCAGGCCAGAACGGCGGCTACGACCAGGGCTGCAACGCCGATCAACCCACGCTCGCGCGGTTGCAGGCGGCGCCAGTAGGCGATCACGCCCCGGCCTCCAGTATGCGCATCCGCCCGCGGGTCGCATCGCTCAGGACTTCCACGTCGCGCAGTGCGGCGTCGATATCCTGCGCGTTCAACTGGCGTTGCAGCGCTTCCAGGTCGGCCAGCGATGCGGTCTCCAGCTCCAGCTCCAGAACGCCGTCGGCAAAGCTGAGCGCCTCGACCCGAACGCCGGTGGTGCCGCTCAAAATCGGGCTGACCGCGCCCATCAGCTGGACGAAACGGTCGCGGCTGCCGCCGCGCAGCCCGTCCAGCGCGCGCTCGGCCTGGGCGCGGGGGCGCACCAGCGTCGAGATCTCGGGAAACAAATCGGTGAAGCGCGTCTCGATTTCCTGCTCCATGCGCAATTCCTCGCGCTTGAGCAGCACGTAGTCAGCCATCAGACCGGCCAGGAGCAGGAATACCACAAGCCCGCCGAGCCAGCCGGCCATGCGCCATTGCCGCGCGGAAGATGCCTTGTCGCGGGCGGCGTATTCGCCCTCGAGCAGGTTGAACTGACGTCCCGATACGCCGAGTGCCGCTGGCGCCAGCACGTCAAGAGCCGAGCCGGCATCTCCGCGCACCTCGGGTCGGTAGCGACGCACTTGCACGGGCGGCGCGTCGCCCAGCCAGACCACCCGGGCGGATTCGCCGGCGCATTCCATCAACTCGGGCACCAGGCTTTCGAGCAGCTCGGGTTCGATGCGATCGAAGACATCTTCGGCCGCCCGCGCCAGCACGTGATCGCCGGCGGGCAGCAACACAACTTCGGCGTCGGCAAGCGGCAGGCAGGCGGCATCGGGCAGCATCCGACCCGGTCGTACGGGCAGTAGCTCCAGCCACTGCTGCATGTCGGTGCGCGCGACGACAAGACACATCAGCCGGCCATCGGCCGCACGCCGAACCGGCACCACGTGCTGCTGTTCGGGATCGCCGGCGATCGAATCCTCCACGGCCCAGCGCAGCGCCCGGGCCATGCGCGCGGCGCTCAGTTCCGGGATATCCACCCGCACCAGGCTGCAGCGATCGGCCGGCACCAATGCCACCACGGGGTCGTCGTCCGCGCCACTCGTCGCGCGGGAAAGCACGCCGTCGGCAACGACAAACCACGTCTCCACGCCGGTGGCAACGTCGATCAACCTGTAACGCTCGGACCTGGCCATGCCGATCAGGGAACCCCCTGGCTGAGATAACGAAAATCATACCTGCTGCCGGAAGTCCCCACGAGTCGGAAGTAATCGCGAACGGTGCCGTCCAGCGCGACCTGCGCGTGCACCAGGAACCACTCGCTGCGCACGCTCAACCGCCGGCGAATCGCGCCGGCATCGAGCTGGGCGAACTCCGGCTGAGCGAGGAGTTCTTCGAGCGTCTCGAAGGGCACGCGCGCAATCAGACTGCGCGCCGCCTCCGGCGCAAGCCCGTCGACCGCCGCGGCGATCACTTCGGGCGGGGCCCGGTTGACGTTGATGCGCGCCCGCGGGTCGGGCAGCACGGCCAGGTACGGTCGGAGCCGTTCACGCTCGGCCGGCGTATATCGCTCCAGTCGGCCAAGCTCGCTCAGGTGGGCCAGCCGGACGCGCTGTCCCGCGACCCCGGCCTCGAACAGCGACAGGATGTCCTCACCCAGCGCCGGATCGACACTCAACAATTCCAGCAGGCCTGAAAGCGTACGGCGCGCCTGGTCGGCGAGCGCCGGATCGCGACTGGCCAGCGCATTGAGATTGAAACGGCCGTCGCGGGCCAGCATTCGCCCGCGCACCGACCCGCCGGGCACGGCAAACGGCTCGGACCATCGGCCGTCGAGCAGCGCCGCCCGCGCACCGGCTTCGCGCTGGCGACGGATCCAGTCGCGCGCCAGGCCTTCGATCCCTTCGGCGAACTGCCATGCGCGCTCGGCATTGACCACGCCCGTGGTGCGCGCAACATCGCGCTGGCTGCGTTCGATCAGTCCAACCGCCAACAGCGCAGCCAGCGCGACCGCCAGCAACGCGATCAGCAGGGCGGCCCCGCGCTGCCGGGCCATAACCGTGCAATATGAACTACGCGCCGGCATTACAGGCCAATCACGCGCCGCACACGACCGAACCTTGGCGTGTCCAGGACGTATTCCACCGCCGTCGGCAAAGCCTCCGGCGAACCCGGGACCGGCCATTGACGATGCCAGCCGCCCTGTGCATCGCGGTACCGCAGATCCAGCGCCGAGACCGAATCGAACAGCGTTCGCCCCACCGGGTCTGTATCGGGCGGGGTATCGACCTCGGCCCAGCTGCGGCGCTCCAGTCGATCGGGCCCGATTCGCCAATCGAACTGCTGCAACTGACTTCTCGGCAGACCTGCCGGATTGATTCGCCCGGCGCGCCGTCCCAGCAGCGACTGGCGGTCGGCGACGAACGCCGGCAGCTGGCGGCCCTGGCGATCGCGGCCCCCGCGCACGACAAGCTGGCGCAAATCGGCATCCAGCGTTGCGACCGCGCGCTGCAGGTCGGCAAAGGCTTCCGAGCGTTCGCGCTGGGCGCCGGCGGCAGCCGAAAGCGCATTCAGGCCGCCGTAGGCCGAGGCGGCCAGCAGTCCGAAGACCAGCACTGAAACCAGCAGCTCGACCAGCGTGAATCCCGCACCGCGATGCCGCAACGGCGACGTCATCGCGGCGCAAACCCGGTATGCGTGAATACCGGGCGATCGTCGGCATCGAGAATGATCACGTCGATGCGCCACAGCTCCCCACCCGGGGCGGGTTCTATTGTCCGGCGCCAGCGCAAGTTCCGGCTGCCGATTTGCACCCGGCCGCTGGACCTCCCCGGCCGCAACGAATCCTCCAGCCGGGCTTCGGCCAGCCGGTTGTCGGCCGCCCACAGCGCGAAGGTGCGCGCCTCGAGCCCGGCCTGGGTGTCCAGCGCCCGGGCACCGGCAAGGCCCAGTGCCGCCAGTGCGGTCGCGACCACGAACAGCGCGACCAGCACTTCGATCAGAGTAAAGCCGGAGCGCTGACGGGAAAGCTTCATCACGGCCAGCGCAGCCGCTTGAGCTGCTCACCGCGGCCCAGTTCGACGACGAACGGCGTGGGCGGCTCGATGCCGGTGCAAATGACCTGGGGCAGGCGCGCGCTGCCGGCACTGCGCAACAGGACGTCTTCGACCCGCACGCGCGGCCGCAGGCCTTCGGGCCAGCGCACCGCCGCCGGCCGGCCTTCGGGCGGCAGCAGCTGCCAATCGCCCTCGGCAAAACGCCAGAAGTCGTAGCCATCGGCGTGAAAGCGCAGCCCGCGCGCCGCCCCGGCAAGCAGGGCCTGGTCACACATGACTTCCAGCGATGCGGCCAGCCGGTCAAGCTCGCGCTGGTGGGCCTGGCCCGGGCCGGTGCGGCCCAGTCCGAGCAGCACGGTACCGGTCAGGATGCCGGCGATGACGACGACGACCAGAATCTCGACCAGGGTGAAGCCGCGCGCGCGCATTCCTGCCGGCATCGCCGGCGCACTGCGTGCGCTATTCGCTCCAGTTGCCAATTTCGGCATTGATGCCCTCGCCGCCGGGTTGACCGTCGGCACCGTTGGTCCAGATATCGACGTCCCCGTGCACCCCGGGATTGAGGTAGAGGTACTCCCGCCCCCAGGGATCCCTGGGCAGACGCTCGATATAGCCGCCCGCCTTCCAGTTACTCGGTTCGGGACGCCCGGAAGGCCGCTCGATCAGCGCTTCCAGGCCCTGGTTGGTGGACGGATAGACCTGGTTGTCCAGCCGGTACATTTTCAGCGCGGTTTCCAGCGCCTGGATATCCTGGCGGGCCTTGACCGCACGCGCCTTGTCGGGCTCGTCCATGAAGCGCGGCACGACGACCGCGGCGAGGATACCGATGATCACCACCACGACCAGAACTTCGATCAGGGTGAATCCGGCCGGGCGGAATTTATGGAACGTCATCTGGGTGCGCTGCATGAGATATGCGCTGGATCATAGCAAATCATTCGCGGCCCTCCCCGCCCGCCTGCGCTACCATCGCAAAGTATCGAACAAAGCGCTGCCGCGAAAGGCTGAAATGCGGATCTATCGAATTCACGTCGACGCGGCGCTGCACCCCGGCGAGGAGCTGACGCTGCCGGAACGCGCGGCGAACCACCTGGTCAAGGTGCTGCGTCACCGAACAGGGGACCGGGTTCGGCTGTTCGACGGGCGCGGGCTGGAGGCCGAGGCCGAAATCACCGCCGCGCACCGGCGTCACGGCTGCCGCGTTCGCGTCATCGAGACGGCTGAAATTTCGCGCGAATCGAACCTCGCCATCGAGCTGCTGCCCGGAATCGGCCGGGGCGAGAAGATGGACTGGGTGATTCAGAAATCGGTCGAACTCGGCGTGGCAGGCATTCGTCCACTGATCACCGAACGCGGCGAAGTGCGCCTTGCGGACAATGCGACGCGGCGCATGCAGCGATGGCGCGAAATCGTCGTGGCGGCCTGCGAACAGAGCGGACGTACGGTGCTGCCGGCCCTGCACCAGCCGGTGCCGGTGGAACAGCCCGGCACGCAAGCCCCGACCCGGCTCGTGCTGCACCCCGAGGCCGAGGTCCGCCTGGGCGACCATCGGCCCACCGGCGATGCTGTCGCGATCGCGATCGGACCGGAGGGGGGATTCAGCGCCGGAGACCTGGCGCGGCTGGGCGACCGCGGCTTCCGCGGCGTCCGCTTCGGACCACGCGTGTTGCGCACCGAAACCGCGGGCGTTGCAGCGGTCACCGCGCTGCAGGTGCTCTACGGCGATCTGGGCAACCGGTAAGTTCTCCTGCGCAGGCGCCGATCCGCCGGCTCAGCCGGCGACCGGCAGCGCACCGAACGCGGCATGCGCGACCAGCTGGCCGATGCGATCGAGGTCGGGAACCCAGGCTTCACGGTCGCCGATGATGACCTTGCCGGCAATTGCGATGTGCGCACTCGAATCGGGAACCTCGGTAAGCGCGGCCTCGGTGACGGTCACGAGGCGCGGAAAGCCCTGGGCAAGCAGGCCGACATAAGGCATCCGGTCGTTCTCGATGAGACTCTTGGTGATACAGATCTTGGCCCCTTCCACCGACTCGGCCTCATGCTGTTCGGTCAGGGTTCCGAACGCCACCACCGGCACTTGCCAGCCGTGCCACAGCACGTTGCCCAGCAACCACTCGGGCGCCTGGTCGATGGCTTCGGGCTTGCTGTAGGCCACGATCTCGGCGATCGATGCATTCGGCAAAAGCAATTCGGCCTCGGTAATCGGCACCAGGACGCTGCGGATCTCGGTATCTGACATCGCTATTCTCCTGCTCCGGGTTCCGGCATTTCGAGGATCTCGAACACGTTCCGCACCATGTCGACCTCCTGATACGGCTTGATCAGGTAGCGATCGACACCGAGTTGGCGGGCATGCTCGCGGTGCTTGTCGCCCGAGCGCGAAGTGATCATCATGATCGGCACCTGGGCCAGGCGGTTGTCGTCGCGTACATAGCCGGCCAGTTCGAAACCGTCCATTCGCGGCATCTCGATATCCAGCAGCATCAAGTCGGGCACGCGCTCGAACAGCATGTCCACGGCCTCCACGCCGTCGCGCGCGGTGACCACCTCCAGGCCGTGATACTCGAGGATCCTGGCCGTCACGCGCCGCATGGTGATCGAATCGTCCACCACCATGACCAGCGGCGTTCGTTTGATTTCTTCTTCGGCGGTTGCGGCGGTTTCGACTTCGACCATCCCGGGCAGACGATGCTCGGACACGGCACGTTCGATCAGCGGCGCCATGTCAAGCAGCACCACGACCTGGCCGTCGCCCATGATCGTGCCGCCGAGAATCCCCGGAATGGAACTGATCTGTGGGCCGACCGGCTTGAGCACGACTTCGCGATGCCCCTGGATGTCGGAGACGCGAATCGCCGCGTGCTGGTCGCCGGTGGCGATCATCAGCAGCGAAAGACTTTCCGTTCCGATTTCCTCGGGCTCGAAGCCGAGCTGCGGATCCAGTTCGATCAGGGGATAGTCTTCACCGCCATAGCGATACGTACCGTCGGCATCCAGTGCATCGCGCCATTCGGCCGGACTGAGCCGCGCCACCCCGCGCACCGCTTGCAACGGAATTGCGAACAGGCGTTCGCCGGCATGCACGAAGATTGCCTGCATGACCGCAAGGCTGAGCGGGATGCGCATCGTGATCCGGGTGCCTTCGCCGGGCTCGGAATTGACCGAGATCCGACCCCCGACCTGGCGCACCTCGCTGGATACGACGTCCATGCCGACCCCGCGACCGGACAGCTCGCTGACCTCTTCGGCGGTGGAAAATCCGGTCCTGAATATGACCTGCGCAAGCTGGTCGGGGTCATGCGCCTGGTCCGGCGTCAGCAGTCCCATTTCCAGTGCCCGCGCCCGAATGCGCTCCAAATCGAGGCCGGAACCGTCGTCGGCAATCCGGATCAGCAGTTCAGTGGCCTCGCGATCGATGCTGATGGTGATCGTGCCGTGTTCCGGCTTGCCGGCCGCACGCCTTGCCGACGGTTCCTCGATACCATGAGCAATCGCATTGCGCAGGATATGCTCGATCGGTGCAGTCACGCGGTCGAGCACGTTACGGTCCAGCTCGCCCTCGCCTTCGAGCTGAATCTGCAGATCGGCCTTGCGCCCAACATCGCGCGCCGTGTTGCGCACCACTCGCCGCAGGCGCGGGGCCAGCGTATTGAACGAAACCATGCGGGCCTGCATCAAGCCTTCCTGCAGTTCCGTGTTGACGCGTGCCTGCTGCATCAGGAGGGTTTCGGACTGTCGGCCGGACTCGTCCATCAGCTCCGCGAGGCTATTGAGGTCGCTGACGCTTTCGGCCAGTGCCCGCGAAAGCTGCTGGATGTTGGAGTAGCGATCCAGCTCCAGCGGATCGAAAGTCGCGTCCGCCGCGCCGTGTTCGCGCTCGTACCGCGACAGGATCTGCGCTTCGGTTTCCTGCTCCAGCTTGCGCAACTGCTCGCGCAGACGCGCGACGGTCTGTTCGATTTCGCCGATGTTGCCGCGGAACCCGCCGATTTCCTGTTCGATTCGGGATCGGAAGATGCTGACTTCGCCGGCGAAGTTGAGCAGTTCCTCGATCCGCTGGGAGGCCAGCCGGATGCTGCTGCTGCGGCCCGTGCGCGCCTCGCCGGCTTCTTCGAAATCGGCGCGAGTCGCGGCCGGCGTTTCGTCGATAAACTCGGGTTCTTCGCCGGCCAGTTCGGTCAATGCGGTACGCGTCGGCAAAGGCCGGCGTTTCTCGACTGCATCGAGCATCGCATGCAGGTGATCGCAGCCGGATTCCAGGGCATCCAGGCTCGCAGTCGTGGCCTGTTTTCGCCCCCCCGCGATCTTCTCCAGCAGGTCCTCGAGGACGTGGGCGACCTCACCGACCGGATTGAGGCCGGCCATGCGCGCGCTGCCCTTGATCGTATGGATATTGCGCTGCAACGCAGTCACGAGCTGATGATCTTCCGGATTCTCGCGCCACTGCTGCAACAAGTCATCGGAGTGCTCGAGCAACTCCTGGCCTTCTTCGATGAACAAATCGAGCAATTCTGAATCGAGTTCGGCGTAGTCGACCGCAGTGGCGTCGTCCGACACCGACGCACTGTCAGCGGCCGGCGGCAATTCCGGCGCGCCGCGATCGGCCGTCTCCTGCTCGGGCCATTCCTCGAAGCGGACTTCGCTGCCAGCGGCGTCCTCGATCGCGTCGATCTGCTCCGAGATTTTCCTTTCGGGTGTCCCCGCTTCCGGCGAAGCGGCGTCGGGAGCATCGGTTTCGGAAGCCGCCGGCGCCGTGAACCCTTCCGTTTCGGAAAGCTCGTCTGCCAGGGCCGCTTCCTCCGGCGCTTCCCTTAACGCGACTTCCTCTTCGGCAACTTCTTCTTCGGCGACTTCCTCTTCGGGGACTTCCTCTTCGGGAGTTGCCTCTTCGGGGATTTCCTCTTCGGGGATTTCCTCTTCGGGGATTTCCTCTTCGGGGATTTCCTCTTCGGGGATTTCCTCTTCGGCGGCTTCCTGTTCGGCGACTTCCTGTTCGGCGACTTCCTGTTCGGCGGCTTCCTCTTCGGCGGCTTCCTCTTCGGCGACTTGCTCTTCGGCGGCTTCCGCTTCCGGGACTTCCTCTTC
>JAGXKW010000102.1 GCA_018334995.1 Wenzhouxiangellaceae bacterium | reverse complement strand
TGCAGCGCGCGCCGGATCGCGGGCGGGATGCTGCGGGTCTTGCGGCCGACATTCAGTGCCGAGCCGTCTTTATCTTCGTGCCAGTGGACAACGCCGCAATCGCACGCCAGCCTGCGGGACGTTTCCGCGGAAACGCGTGCGCCGGATTCGAGTTCGGCTTCGGCGGTTTCGCCGTCGGCGGTGAGTGTGTCGGGCGTGGTGTGCAGGTTGATGGTGCAACGGTCGCCACCGGTGACTGCGGCTGATCCAGCGCCACCGGGCTTGCCGAAGAATGCATCGGCCAGCCGTTCCAGCGCATCGGCCCGGCGCTGGGCGACCGGATCGCTTTGCGGTTCGGTTTCCGGACGCTCCGACGTTTCCGCGGAAACGTTTTTTCGCTCCTCGAATTCCTCGTCCATCGCCGATTCGATGGCCTTGACAACGCGCTCGCCCTGTTCCGGCGTCAGTCGGGCCCGGAATACGTAGCTGCCGTCGTCGTCGACGTGCCAGTTCAACTCGCGCAGGTCATGGCGTTGTTCCTCGGCTTCCAGCGCCTCGATTCGTTTTACCTTTCGAAACTGGCTGACCAGACGCTCAACATGTGACGCCGTCCCGTGCCGCGCGATCATCAGCAGGTATTCCTCGGTCTCCGGTGTTGCGACGCGGGTCATGGCGCGGACCTTGGAAAAGCTGATCCGGCCCCGGCGAAACTGGTCGCTGATTTTCGGCAGGTGTTCCAGCGCATGGGCGACCCGGACCTTTTCCCGGGCGGCGCTCAGGCCGATCCCGCATTTCCAGTTGAGCCAGTGTGCGCAGGATCGTAGTCCCGGTCCGCCCCAGCCCTCCCGCTTGTCGAATTCGCGGATCAGTTCCAGCAGTTGAAATGTCGCGGCGTGGATGTGCGCGGCCAGTTCGGTGATTTCGTCTTCGATTTGGGCGAGGTTTCGAGGTTGAAAGACAGGCGCAAGGACCGTTGCGTCAGACATGTCGGGCTCCATTGAAGAACACTGTTAAAGTATACAGTATAAGCACTCGTAATTCAATTGAAACAGATAGTTAGAGAATACTATATGAGATTGAGCCGACTCCCGATGCAGGCTTCGCGCGGATAAATTCAGACGGCGGGCCATACGGTATTCTGTGCTCCGGGGCTTTTCACGACGGCGACCTGGCGGCTGTCGAAGCGCACTGGCAACCGTTGGCCGAGGTCGGGAATTTTCATGCCCAGCACAATCTCGGCGCGCTCTACAAGGCCGAACAAGACCGAGGGAGATTTCGAGAGCGCGTCGTCCTGGTGAGCTAAGGTGGCAGACCGGGATTCCGTGCCGATGCTCGAGCTCGGTGCGCTGAAGCCGGCTGTCGGCGAGGAGGACGAGGCCGAAGCGCTGTATCAACTGGTGGCTCGGTGGGGCAACGCCGATGCGACCGCGATGCTCGAAGCCAGGGAGAACCCCGTTCCGCATGCGGAACTGTCGTTTGCCAGAATGCAAAGTCTTGAAATCCAGAACAACCAAATGCGCCGGCGCGCCCACCGACGAAGTCCAGCCGATGAACTGCAGGAGATAGTGGATTACGCAGCGGCCATTGCCGCGAACGACTGAGCTTGTGTTCAGGTGCGGGTATTGAGCGGATGTCTCCCGCTCAACGCGGCCGCCAGTACAACGAATACAAATGAAGCAGGTTGGAATAATAATTCTCATTCGTTTTCAATTTTTTGTTTTTCGGGTCTTTTTTGACAATTCGGCCTCCGGCTTCTAGGCTCGGAGACACATTCGGGAGGAGAACGTCAATGAAATCAAATCGCTTGCCGGCAGCACTGCCGATGATGCTTGTCTTTGTGTTTTCCGGTGCCGCGGCGCAGGAGCTTTCCAAGCTCGAGGAGCGTTGCATCGAATGTCATGACCGCAATCAGCCGGCCATGGTGGCGGACTGGCGGAGCAGCCAGCACGCCGAAGAAGGCGTGACCTGTCTCGACTGTCACCAGGTCGATGAGGATGCGCCGATGGGGGCGCGCCACAAGGGCACGCATGTTTCGGTGCTGGTGCCGCCGACGGTATGCGCGCAATGTCACGAAGACCAGGTCGAGCAGTTCAATCAGAGTGGACACTTTCGCGCCTACAGGCAGCAGATTCCCAAGGACAGCCTCCACGCGCTGACTTCGATCCACGAGGGCCGCGAGCATCCGGAGCTTGGCGATGCGCCCAACGAAACCGGTTGCATCCAGTGCCACGGCACCGAGATCAAGGTCGACGACGAGGGCCTTCCGACGCCGGAAACCTGGCCAAATTCCGGCATCGGCAATATCTATCCCGACGGAAGCACCGGCAGTTGCGGGGTGTGCCATACCCGGCACAAGTTCTCCAATGCCGAAGCGCGCAAGCCGCACGCCTGCGCCTCGTGCCACCTCGGCCCGGATCATCCCAACATCGAAATCTACGAGAACAGCAAGCACGGGCACATTTATCTGACTGAAGGCCACACCTGGGACTTCGAAGGGCCGACCGGCGAATGGAAGCCCGGCGAGGACTATCGTGCGCCGACCTGTGCGACCTGCCACATGAGCGAAGTCGGCGACGTCGAGGCCACGCACAACGTGACCGAGCGGCTTTACTGGGTACAGTGGGCCAAGCGATCGAATGTGCGCGACTCCGACAACATCATGAGCCCCACGCTGGGCGACGGCGAGGAAGGCCGCGAGAAAATGCTGATCGTATGTGAGGCCTGCCACAGCATTCGGCACACCGACGGGTTCTTTGCCCAGGCCGACAAGGCTGTGAACCTCTACAACGAGGCCTATTACGAGCCGGCCACGGAGATGCGCGAGGAACTTCGCGAGAAGGGATTGCTGAAAGACAACCAGTGGGCCGACGACTTCGAGATTACCTACTACCACCTCTGGCATCACGAGGGTCGCCGCGCGCGCATGGGCGCCACGCACGGGGCGCCGGACTATGCCCACTGGCACGGGTTCTTCGAGTTGATGCAGGATCTCTACAAACTCGAGCAGATCCACGAAAAGCGCATCGAGACCGGCGAGATCGAGTGACCGGTGAAGACTTCCCCGGCCGGAATCCTGCGCGATTTCGGCCGGGAACGGTCATCTGGCCTCCGGCGTTTTCATCTGACTGGTCAATCGTAGTCGCCTGAATCGCCGACGGTCGCCGCGAGACGCGCTTGCTTGCGCGGAATCCGCAGCCGATGCAGGCCGGTGCTCAGCCAGGCGGCGCCGGGCAGTTCACTGTTCAGCGGTTTCGCCTCGGATAGGGAGCCCGTTTCGATGACCGGAATCGTCGCTGCGCAGCCGGTGTTCGATCGTGCGCATCGGCAGGGTGGTTCGAACCCGAGTTCGTGCTGCATCCTCGGTCCCAGGTCGGCCAGCGACAGTGTGCTCATGAGCTTTCCGTCTCTACCGGTACGGCGCTGACGACCAGTCGGAGCGGGCCACCGGTTTCCAGTGCGTCGATCGGCCAGCAGGTGATCAGGGTCAGCAGCGGGCCCGGCGCGTCGAGGTCGAGTTCGGTCGTGCGCGCGTCGACGATGCGACTGTCTTCCACGCGCCAGTGTTCGACGACGCCGGCCGGGTGTTCGAGCTCGATGTGGTGATCGGCTTCCAGCCTTCCGAGAAACCGGAAGTGGGTATCGCGGTGGGCGGCGATGATCGTGTGACCGTTGCGGCCGCGTGCGATGCCCGGGCCCCAGGCCAGGTTGGCGGTCTCGAGGCCTTTGACCACCAGCCGGTCGATTGCCAGCTCCGGCACGTACAGTCGCGCAGCCGGCCGGGTGCGGGCGCCGGGCCAGGGTGCTTCGGCCGGCCGCCGGTCCGCTTCGGCCCAGGCTGATTCCATCAGCCATTGTCCCAGCGTGCCCTTGCCCTGGACCCAGCTGAACCAGGCCAGGTGCGCCAGCGCGGCAAGCATCAGTATCCGCATGATCATGACTGTTCTCCCGGGTCGGTATCCATTTCGCGTTCGGTGCGCTGCAGCCGGTTGAAACGGCGGTTGAAGATCATCAGCAGCACGATTGCCAGGATGGAAAGCCCGCGCAGGCCGGCTTCCAGCGAGCCGGCGTCGGTGGCCGGCATGGCCATCAGCGCGGCCTGGTCGCGGTCGGCCGGGGCGGCGCCGGCGACGGCGGCGCGTTTCAGTTCGGCCGCCTCGCTGCGGCGCGGGGTCTTGTCGACGGCCACCAGGCTGGTCAGCGGACTGACGATGCGGTAGTCCAGCGCGGTCAGCAGACGCTCGTCGCGCCGCAATTGCTCGTCCATGCTGCCGGGTGGCCGGCCGGCCAGGCCCTGGATGCGCGCCTGCGCCCAGGCGCGGGCCACGCCGGGCGCGGACTGGAAACGTTCCAGCGGCCATTCCATCTCGACGAAGCGCAGGTCGCGAAAGCCGGTGACGCGCACGCTGCCGGCGGCGAATTCGCCTTCGGGCGCATCCAGGCGCGCCAGCACCATCAGCGGTTGACCGGCATACAGATCCGGCATGCGTTCGGGCCAGGTCTCGGCCGGGTCGGGCCACTGGATCTCGAGGTCTTCGAGCACCGGGCTTTCGAGCTGCAGCAGCAACTCGCCCATGCGCCCGGCAATGTCGCGCGGGTCCTGGATCAGCGTGGTCGTGCCGTGGCCGCGGCTTGATGCTCGATTGAGAAAGGCCTGGTTGACGCCGTGGCCGATGCCGACGGCGAATAGGTTCGAATCTCCGATTTCGCGGTCGATGCGCTCGAGCACCTGCTGTTCGTTGGCCACGGCACCATCGGTGGCGAACACGATCTGGCGCAGGTAGCCCGGATTGTTGCTCGAATCGGGCAGGCCGGCCATCGCCATGCCCATCGCCGCGTCGATCTCGGTACCGCCGCCGGCATCCAGCCGCTCGACGAAGCGCCGGGCGCGCTCGAGGTTGGCCCGGGTGGCGCTGACCGGGGCGTCGAACAGCGGCCTGGCGGTGTTGCTGAAAGCGATGACGTTGAAGCGGTCGTCGTGATCGAT
>JAGXKW010000040.1 GCA_018334995.1 Wenzhouxiangellaceae bacterium | reverse complement strand
ATCAGCAGGACATAGATCAGCGGATCCCTGAACTGGCGCAGGAATATGGCGACCAGGCCGGGACGGTCCTCTTCCGGCAATCGGTTGGCGCCGAAGCGCTCCAGGCGCGATTGCGCCTCTTCGTCGTTCAGGCCGCCGTCGCCGGAGCCCAGGCGCGAGCCCAGGTCGTCGCGTGACAGCGCGTGCCACGGCGTTTCGGCAATCTTGTCCGGATCGAGCGACGGCGACTCGTTCTCAGACAAGTTCGCGCGGGATCCTTTCATCCCAGTCGTTCGAATACACGCGCTTTTCGCCGGCGCTGGAGTGTTCGTAGGCATCCAGGGTGGCGTGCAGGATGAACTCGTCGGGGTTGGCCGTCAGCACGGTTCGGGTCACGGTGCGTATCTTCCATTGCCCGCGCTTCAGGCTGCGCTCCCAGACCACTTCGGCACGCGGCGACTCGAAGTCGTCGCCGATCGAGGAATACTTCTCGACCGCGCTGCACTCGACTTCCAGGTCGATGTCGTCGAGCCGGTGCCGGCCGCGGTCGTCGATGACCTGCAGTTCCGAGGCGTCCACCGCGAGATCCCGGTGCACCAGCCAGTTGTGATGTTCGGGATCGAGCGGCGTGATGTTCGCGCCCGGGGCGCCTTCGGGTTCGCCGAGATCCTTCAGGTCGGCGTCGGAATCGCGCGGTTCACGCTGCGGCAGATACAGGGAGCAGCCTTCGGTATAGATATTGAGCCGTACCGGTTCCGGCGGCGGCCAGGCCAGCGGCCAGTAGGAAGTCGATACCGAAAGGCGCACCTTGTGGCCCTTCGGGAAGACGTGCGCGATGCCGTTGAGCTCGACGCGCACCGTGTAGCGTTTTCCCGGCTGCAGCGGTCGCGGTTCTTCGCTGCCGTAGCGATGCGTGAGGTTGAGAAGGCCGTAGGTGACGCGCGTGACCTTGTCGTCGGGGGCCACGTCCGAGATGCGGACCGCGACCATGGCGACCTCCTGTTCGGTGGAGACCTCGAGATCGACGCACGGGGCGCCCATGATTTCAAAGCCCTCGGTCAGTCGTTCGCTCTGGAATACCAGCGAGCCGCCGTCTTCCTGCCGCTGGTCGTGCGCAAGGTCCGGCCCGGCCGCATACGAGCACCACTTGCCGGCGAACAGGCCGACCGAAAGCGGTGACTGAACCGTATGCCTGAACGGCTCGGCGTCCAGTTCGGGGTCCACCAGTCGATAGCGCGACAGGTTGTAGATGCGCTCTCGAATCTGCTCGCTCGGCCACTTGTCTTCTGCCACCCAGCGTCCCGGGCGCTTGGCGTAATAGGTGATCGGCGGCACGCTGTCCTGCATCCACACGCGCAGCATGGGTTCTTCCATGACGCCGGTATCCTTGCCCTTGAGCCAGTGATCCCACCAGTTCAGCAGTTCGTGCAGGAAATCGATGGCCGGACCGGGAACGCCCTGGTGGGGGTACTTGTGGCTCCAGGGTCCGATCAGACCCTTGCGCGGCACCTTCAGGTTGCGCATCAGGCGGAATACCGCGTTGGAATACCCGTCCGCCCAGCCGCTGACCGAAAACACCGGGCACTTGATCGCCGAATAGTCCTCGCACACCGAACCGTGAGTCCAGTAGTCATCGCGGTACTGGTGGCGCAGCCATTTTTCCAGCCACAGGCCGCTGCCGCGCAGTCGTTCGAACCAGAGGTCGCGCCAATCGTCGCCCACCAGCGCGGGGTCTGGCGGCATGGAGTTGTAGGCGAACATCACCGAGGCCCAGGAGATGTTGTCTCCGAGCAGACAGCCGCCCATGTGGTGCACGTCGTCGGTAAAGCGGTCGTCGGAGGCGCATGCGGCAACGATCGCCTTGAGCTCGGGCGGCTGCATCGCCGCGATCTGCAGCGCGTTGAAGCCGCCCCAGGAAATGCCCATCATGCCGGCGTCGCCGGTACACCACGATTGCTCGGCAAGCCAGCTCAGCACCCGGCAGCCGTCATCGAGTTCCTGTTGCAGATATTCGTCTTCCAGAACGCCCTCGGATTCGCCGCTGCCGCGCAGGTCGACCCGCACGCAGGCATAGCCGTGCCCGGCCAGCCACGGATGCATGATCTCGTCCCTGGCGGTACTTCCGAAGCGCTTGCGATACGGAATGTATTCGACGATAGCGGGCACCGGCCCGGCGTCCTTCGGCCGCCAGATGCGCGCCGAAAGCTCGATTCCGTCCGGCATGGGAATCCGGACGTTGGCCTGTTCGGTAATCTCGAACGGAAAGTGGGTAACTTGTTTCAAGTGGCCTTCTTCTCGATTGGATGAATGTCGAACTGAAGATGTTCTTCCACGTCGCTGAAGCGATCGAGCAGTTCTTTCTGCCGGTCTGCGCCAAGAAACACTACGGCGACTTCGTAACTGTAACTGTCCTGGAACTGGAGCTCGCTCAGATGCATGCCCTCATCGACCAGCAGCTGCACGCGCATATCGGGATACGCTTCCTTGATCCGTTCGATCTCCTCGTCGGTCGGGACACGCTCGACGACGCCGTCTTCCAGGTCGTCCTTGAACAATCGCATCATGAACTTGCCGGCCAGCGCGTGGTCACCCTGACGGTGCGGGAAATCGGGGCGGCGACCCAGTGCCAGGTCGAGCACGTTCTTCTGGTTGGTCGCGCCGTCGACCATCAGGAAAAGCGGTGAATGCGACTTCGAAATCCTTGAATTGATTTCCAGCAGGTGGATCGAATCGGTCTGGTGATCCCAGAAAAATTCGATGTTGAAGGTCGCGCCCTGGTAGTCGATATGGCGAATGATCGTGCGCGCGGCCTTGATCATGCGCGCCTCGACCTCGCGCGGCAGCTTGGACGGGTACTGGTAACGCGAGAAGGAGGAATGCTGCTTGCCGGCGCGAATCGAATCCACCGTACCGAACACGATGACCTCGCCTTCCCAGGAATAACCCTCCACCGTCGCCTGAACGCCGCTGGAAATGATGCCCTCGGCGATACAGTGGTAGCCGTCGACCGCGGCGACCTCGTCGGGCTGTTCGACGTGCGCCATGAATTCATTGAACGGCCGTCCCACGACGCCGATATTTTCGCGAATCTCCGGGATGTGTCGTTCCAGGTCTTCGGGCCCTGCGATGTAGAAGCCGAGAAAGGACGAATGCGCCTTGATCGGCTTGAGCCAGAACGGATAGTCGATTCTGACCTGGTCGGCCGGATTCTCGGCGAACGGATCGATCGCCTGGAACGGCGGGATCATGTCGCCCAGCGCTTTCTTCTGCTCCAGCCTCGACCAGTACTTGTGCTCGCAACGCGCGACCGATTCCAGGGTCGGCGCGGGTAATCCGGCGTCGCGCGCGAACATCGGCACGCATACGCTGGTGGGGAAATCCCAATAGCCGATGACCGCGTCGGGCCCGCCCGGAATTTCGGCGAACCTTTCGCGTGCACGCTCGCGCAGCGCGTCCAGCGACGGAAATTCGCCGCCTTCGGGGTGCACGACCTCCGAGGTCTCGAACAGCGTGTGGAAGCGGTATTCATCGTCGCCCCCGATGGTCTGCAGCAGCCCGAGGTTGAACGGGTCGAGACCCATGACGAAAATGTTTTTCATGGCCAAACCTCCAGCGAGAGCGCCGAGCCGAAAGCGGCCGGCCGGAAAGACCACCGATTACCTGATGATTCTTCTCCACCTAAACAGATCGTTGAACGGTCGTCCTTGATCCAGGGCAAATATGCGGCAAATTCGCGCTCCCGCGTCTTTCGGGCGGAAAACGTTGCCTCGACTCGTCGATTCAGATATGGCCTCCGGCGGATCGGACCCTGCGATAGACTGAGCGCCATGCTCGATAAAGTGATTGCAAAAAGCCGTTGGTGGGGCGGGGTGCTGGTGTCGGCCGGACGCAACTGGATCGACAGCCAGGCATTCATATACGCGGCCGCGCTGGCCTTCTTCACCGCGTTCTCGATCGCGCCGGTGATGATCGTGGCCGTTGCCGTGGTCGGTATCGTCGTGGGTCCGCGGGTCGCGGAAGGACAGCTTCTGGATCAGCTGCGCGATATCGTCGGCCCCAAGGCGGCCGGCGCGGTGGAGACCGCGGTGATCAATTCGCAGCTGGATCAATCCGGCTGGTTCCCGACGATCGCCGGCATGGTTGCCATCGTGATCGGCGCCACTACGGTGTTCGCCCAGATGCAGAAATCGCTCAACGCGATCTGGGACGTGGTGCCCCGGCCCAGCAAGGGCGGAATATGGCAGTTCGTCAAGGCACGCCTGCTGTCGCTCACGGTGGTACTGGCGATCGGTTTCGTGCTGCTGGTTTCGCTCGCGCTCAGCGTCGCGCTGCGCGCGGTGATCGTGTTCGCCGATCAGTGGCTCCCGGTGCCGGGCTGGGCCATGATGGGCGTGGAAATCACGGTTTCGCTGACGGTCGTGACCCTGCTGTTCGCGGCCATGTTCAAGGTCCTTCCCGACGTGGTGCTGTCCCTGCGCGACGTTCTCCTGGGTGGCCTGGTGACGGCGCTGCTGTTCACCCTGGGACGTTCGCTGATCGCGATGTACCTGGCCAACACCGCCACGGCATCGGCCTATGGTGCAGCCGGCTCGCTGGCGCTGCTGCTGCTCTGGGTCAACTATTCCGCGCTGATCCTGTTGTTCGGAGCGGCTTTCACGCGCGCCCAGTTCGAAGCCCGGGGCCACGAGATCCAGCCGCGAAACGGAGCGGTGCAGGTGCACCGCGAACTTGTCGAAGGTTGATGGTTCAGCGACGGATTCCATATCGATTTCAGCGGGATTCCACGGGCATTTTTTGATCTGAATCATGTCGATTCCGGTTTCGGGTGAATATTCTGGAGTCGAAAAAATACAGATTCGAATCAACTTTCCGTAAAGACAAGGCAAACGACATGAACGAATCCAAGAAAGGGTGGTGGGCGCGACTCTGGAGTCGCCCGAACAGCAAGTGGCTGCTGGGCATTCCGGTGGGCGGTTTTCTCGCCGTTGCCGTGGGTGCCGTCGCGCTGCAAACCATGAATTACACGCTGCACCAGACCAGCAAGACCGAATTCTGCTACGTTTGCCACTCGCACGAGCAGTTCATCAAGCCCGAGTACGAAGCCTCCAGCCACTTCAGCAATGCCAGTGGTGTGCAGGCCGGCTGCAAGGACTGCCACCTGCCCGACATGCAGGACGACTGGTTTGCCTACGTCACCAAAAAGGTCATCGTGTCCAAGGACATCATTCCCGAGTTGCGGGGCGTGATCTCGACGCGCGAAAAATACGAGGACTACCGTCCGCACGGCGCGGAAAAGGTCTGGCGCCACTTCAAGGAAAACGATTCCAAGAACTGTCGCAAATGCCACAGCAGCGAGAACATGGATCTCGAGGCCCAGGACCGCTTCGCGTCGCGGCGGCATGCCAGGGCCGAGGAGCGCGGCCAGACGTGCATCGATTGCCACTACGGCATCGTCCACGAACTGCCTGAAAACGCTCGGGAAATCCTTGCAAAGATCGACGAGGACATGGAAGCCGAGGAACAGGATTGAAGCAGCTCCATCCGGCTGCGTGCTCCGCTATCGGTCGCGCAGCCGGATCCCGCTTCCGATTCCATGTCCCCTGACCCGTCGGCGCCCATAGCGTGCGCTGATCGGATCCTTGATCGCGCTGAACCCTGAAGTCTGCCGATGAATGCCTGATCGGTGCGATTCCCGGCATCCGGCCCAAGGAGATTCGCAATGCAGTTCGTGCCCCGTGCACTCCTGAACAAACTTTACAACCGCGCCAGCCTGCGCAACACGGGCGCCGGCGCCAGGTTTTCGGTCAAGAACCGCCTCAGACCGGCAAAGCTCGAACGGATCAGGCGGATCACGTTGAACGGGGAGACGCTGCAACCGGAAAAGATCCGGGTTTCGGTGAACGGCGGCGAGCCCTTCGGCGCCGATCGGATCGATCCGCAGGCGCCGATCGAATTTCCGCTCGGAACGCTTTTGACTTTCGATCTCGACGTGGCGCCGCTTGCCGATGCGGAACATTCCCTGGCGCTGGAGTTCGACGTCGATGCGCTCGGCACCCTGGTCCTGGAAGTCGCCGACCATCCGCGCGCCGCGGCCGATTCGCCCGGCGCGGTTCCGAGAAATCCCGAAGACGACTACGAACAAGAAATCATCCGCACGCGCCAGCAGTTCGTGCGCGATCGCACCGGCGCCGGACTCGATCATCTGACGCGCTATTCGTTCGAGCCGGACGCCACCCGGGGCAACATCGAGCATTTGTTCGGCGCCGCGCAGGTGCCCATGGGTGTCGCCGGACCGCTGCGGGTGCATGGCGAGCACGCCCGGGGCGAGTTTTACGTGCCGCTGGCGACCACCGAGGGCACCCTGGTGGCGTCTTACAACCGCGGCATGAAGGTCATCCACGAAAGCGGCGGGGTCAAGTGCGCCGTCGTCGGCGACAACATGCAGCGGGCGCCGGTGTTCTGCTTCGAAGACGCCGCCAGCGGCCGGCGGTTCGCCGACTGGATCGTCGAGCATCTGGATGAAATCAAGGCCGTGTGCGCCGAGTCCGATCCGTTCGTCAAGCTCAAATACGTCGACTACTATCTTTCCAACCGCTTCTGCTTCACGCGCTTCAACTTCACCACGGGCGATGCGGCGGGCATGAACATGGTCGGAAAGGCGACATTCGCGGCCTGCAACTGGATTCTGCAGCACTTCCGGGAAGCCGAAATCCAGGACTTTTACCTCGAGGCCAATTTCGCCACCGACAAGAAGGCTTCGATGATCAACACCATGCGTACTCGCGGCAAACGGGTCACCGCCGAGGTCGTGGTCAAGCGCAAGGTGCTGCAGGACGTCATGGACGCCGATACCGAGCAGCTCTACCGCCACGGCAAGGCCGCCAACGTCGGCAGCATGCTTTCGGGCGCGAACAACAACGGCTGTCACGCGGCCAACGCGATCACCGCGATGTTCATCGCCACCGGCCAGGACGTGGCCAACGTGGCCGAGTCGTCCACCGGCATCCTCTACGCCGACCTGACCGATGACAGGGATCTGTACATGTCGATCACGTTGCCGTCGCTGATCGTCGCGACCGTCGGCGGGGGTACCGGCTTGCCGACCCAGAACGAGGCGCTGCAGATCATGGGTTGCGCCGGTGTCGGCAACGTCAGGAAATTCGCCGAGATCGTCGCGGGCACCGTGCTGGCCGGCGAAATTTCGCTGGCCGCGGCGATTTCATCGCTGGACTGGGTTTCCAGCCACGACCAGCTCGGGCGCAACGATCCGAGGGCCTGAGAAAGGCGGTTCCCGGCGGAATCAGAAAATCGAAAGATCGAGCCGATCGGTGAGATCGTGCAGGGCAACGCGCCCGGCCAGCGAGTTGCCGGCCGCGTCCAGCGGCGGCGACCACACGCAGATGCCGGAATGGTCCGGCGCCACGGCCATGATGCCGCCGGCCACACCGCTCTTGCACGGCAACCCGACGCTGAACGCGAACTCCCCGGCCGCATCGTAGGTGCCGCAGGTCAGCATCACGGCCATCACGCGCTTGGCCAGCGATGACGAAAGCACCTGTCTGCCGCTGGCCGGGTCGATGCCGTCATTGGCCAGAAAGCGCACCGAGCGGGCCAGCTGACGCGCCGACATCATCAGCGAACACTGCTTGTTGTAGACGTCCAGAACCTGGTCAAGCGGATTGACGAGGTTGTCGAAGGCGGCCATCAGGCTGCCCATGGCGCGGTTGCGGTCGGAGAATTGCTCTTCGGCGGCCGCCGTTGCCGGGTCCAGCGAGATGGTCTCGCCGGTCAGTTCGGCAACCAGGTTCAGAATCTCCGCGACCGGTTCGTCGCAGTTTTCGATCAGGAGGTCGGCGATGACCAGCGCGCCGGCATTGATCATCGGGTTGCGCGGGATGCCGCATTCGTGCTCGAGCTGTACCAGGGAATTGAACGGATCGCCGGAAGGTTCGCGGCCCACGCGTTCCCAGATTTCGCGACGCACGGCGCGTTCGCCGCCGCACTGCTGCATGGCGAGCGTCAGCGCGAAGACCTTGGACATGCTCTGGATCGCAAACGGAATGTCGACGTCGCCCTCGACGTGTTCGGTGCCGTCCAGCTCGACGACCGCCAGGCCGAAGCGGTGGGGATCGAGTTCGCGCAGCTGCGGAATGTAGTCGGCCACCTTGCCGCCGGTTGCGGCCGGACGTGCGGCCTCGGCGGCCGCGCGTATTGCCTGTGTGATGTCCATGGAGTCGGCAGATTCTGAATGAGCCGGGAATGGTAACGCCCGGCGTGGATCCAGGCTACCTTGGCGCTGCAGCCTGTTCACCCTGCAGCGGGCTTGTCTCGGCGCTGTATCATGTGAAGGCATGTTTTCACCGGAACCTGTGCGCGATCCCCGGTTCTGAATCCTCACCCCAGCCCAAATACCGGAAATTTCCACTTGGACCAATATCTCGAAGCAATCCGGCTCGCCATCGCGATGATGCTCGCGCATGCGCTGGTACAGTCCGCCGCCGCCGACCAACAGGCCTTCGATGCCTGCCTGAAATCGCTTCAGTCCAGTGCGCGCGACCAGGCGGTGCCCGAGTCCGTGGTCGAAGAAGTGTTGGGGTCGCTGGAATTTCAGCCGCGGGTAATCGAGCTCGATCGTGACCAGCCCGAATTCCGCCAGTCGTTCTCTGCCTATCTGCGTGCCCGGGTCAACGAAACGCGGGTGCGCCGGGGCAGGGAACTGCTGACGCGCCATCGCAAGCTGCTCGACCGGTTGACGCGCGAATACGGTGTCCCGGGCCATTACCTGGTCTCGTTCTGGGGCATGGAAACCAGTTTCGGCGCCTATCTGGGCAGCATGCCGACGCTGGATTCGCTCGCCACGCTGGCCTGCGATCCCAGGCGCAGCGCGTTCTTCACTGCGGAATTGATCACCGCGCTGAAGCTGCTGCATCGCGAAGGCCTTGCGCCGGAGCGCATGCGCGGCTCCTGGGCGGGTGCCATGGGGCATACCCAGTTCATGCCTTCCTCGTACATGCGCCATGCGGTGGACGGCGATGGCGACGGGACCATCGATCTGTGGAACAGCGAGGCCGATGCGCTGACCTCGGCGGCCAATTATCTGGCCGAGCTCGGCTGGGAAACCGGCGAACGCTGGGGCCGGGAGGTGCAGCTGCCGGGTGTTTTCGCGTACGACCGGACCGGGCTGCGGCATCGCGCGCCGCTGTCGCGCTGGCGCGAGCTGGACGTGCGCCAGGCCAATGGTCGGCCGCTTCCGGCGGCCGACATGCGCGGCGCCGTCATCGTGCCCATGGGGCACCGCGGTCCGGCGTTCCTGGTGTACGAGAATTTCGAGGTGATCATGAAGTGGAACCGATCGCAGGCCTATGCGATTGCCGTCGGCCACCTGGCCGATCGCATCGCCGGCGGCGGGCGACTGATCGCCGAAATGCCGCAGGTTGAAACCGCGCCGTCGCGGTCGCAGATCGATCATCTGCAGCGCGCCCTGATCGAGCGCGGTTTCGATCCGGGCGAACCCGACGGCGCGATGGGACCGGCGACCCGGGCGGCGCTGCGCGAGTTCCAGGCCGCCGGCGGGCTGGTGGCCGACGGCTATCCAGGGCCCGCGACGCTCGACGCACTGGATGTGCCGACTGAACAAGGACAGGAAACCGAATGAAGCATGCGCACGAACGTGACAGGGAAGATAGGCAAATGACGCGGGACGGATCGCAATCGCGCATGGCGCGCATCACGGCGGCGGTCCGCCCGGTTCCGGTCGGGGTCGGGCTGGTGCTGGTGGCCCTGCTTACCGCCAGCATCGTCGGCATTCGCGAGGACCGTCAACTGCCCGATTTTGACGCGATCGAGGACATCTCCGAACGCAAGCAGGCATTCTTCGAATTCCTGGCGCCGATCGTGATGGCCGAGAATGCGCGCGTGCTCGATCAGCGCGCAAGGCTGCTGGACCTGGCAGGGAAGCTGCGGGCCGGCGAGCGAATCGGCTGGCTGGACCGGCGTTGGCTCGGCCAGCTGGCCGAGGAGTACGCTGTTGACTGGGATCCCGATTCCCCGCTCGAAAGCATCGAGCCGCTGGAGCGGCGCGTGGACGCCGTTCCGGTTTCGCTGGCGCTGGTGCAGGCGGCGACCGAGTCGGGCTGGGGCCGCTCGCGTTTTGCCACCGAGGCGAACAATCTTTTCGGGCACTGGTGCTACCAGTCCGGTTGTGGCCTGGTGCCAGAACGCAGGAATCCCGGAGCGGGGCACGAAGTGGCGGCGTTCGACAGCGTCGCCGATTCGGTCGAACGCTACCTGCGCAACCTGAACACCCACGCCGCCTATGCGCCGCTGCGCGCGATCCGCGCCCGAATGCGCGGCAACGGGGAGTCTCCGACGGCGATGGCGCTGGCCGACGGGCTGATCCGCTACTCGGAGCGGCGCGAGGATTACGTCGCCGAAATCAAGACCGTCATTCGCGTCAATCGCCCGATCATCGAGAACGTTCGGGCGACGCTGTAATGGCTTTTCGAATCTGGGCGCTGGCGCTTTTGCTCCTGTCGGCGTGCTCGGCGCCGTCCGCCGCATCCCAGCCGCATGCCGCATCCCAGCCGCATGCCGTCATCCTGCTGTATCACCACGTCAGCGAGGATACCCCGGCCTCGACCAGCGTGACGCCGGCGCAGTTCGAGCGGCACCTGGATTACCTGGCCGACAACGACTACCGCGTCTGGCCGCTGCAACGCGTCCTGGACGCGGTGTTGAAAGGGTCGGAAACGGTTCCCGAGCAGGTCGTCGCCCTGACTTTCGACGATGCCTACGAGTCCGTTTACACCGCGGCGCGCCCGCGGCTGGCCGCGCGCGGCTGGCCGTACGCGGTATTCGCCAACACCGATGCGATCGACGCCGGGCATTCGCCGTACATGAGTTGGGACCAGTTGCGCGCACTGGCCGAACAGGGCGCGGCGATCGGCAACCACAGCGCGGGTCACGGCCACATGGCGCGGCCGCGCCCGGACGAGTCGGAACGCGAATGGCGGCGCAGGGTACGCGACGATATCGAGAAGGCGCGTTCGCGCATTGCCGAGGAGATCGGCCGGGCGCCCGGGCTGTTCGCCTATCCCTACGGCGAGGATTCGCCCGAACTCGGCAAGGTAGTGGCCGAAGAGCACGAATACGGCCTGGCCCAGCGCTCCGGCCCGCTCGGGCCGCTGATCGATCCGTTCAGCATTCCGCGTTTCCCGATGGCCACCGGATTTGCGTCCATGGAGCGGCTGGAGCTTGCCGTGCGTTCGCGGCCGTTACCGGTGTCCGGTACGGAGACGCGCGCGACGCAGCCGGCCGACACCGATGCTATCGATCGGATCGAACTCGAGGTCGAACCCGGCGGCTTCCGGGCCGGGCAGCTCAACTGCTTTGCCGGCAGTGGGCGACGGCTGGAAGCCGAGACCGACGGCGACGGTCCCTACCGGGTGACGATAGACGTCGAAGGCGTGGGTGGGTCGGGACGCAACAAGATCAACTGCACCGCGCCGGCAGCCGACGGCAGCGGCGACTTCTACTGGTTTTCCTGGCAATGGCTGGTGGCCGGCCCGGGCTGAGCCCCGGGTCGTTCCCGGTTCTGCGGTCACCGCGGCCGATATAATCCGACGAACTGGAACAGCGAGGTGGACTTATGAGCAACATCGTGATTACCGGCGCAAATCGTGGCATCGGACTGGCGCTTGCCCGGCTCTACCGCGACCGCGGCGACAACGTGATCGCGGTGTGCCGCGACTCATCCGGCGAACTCGACGCGCTGGGCGTCAGGGTAGAGTCGGACATCGACGTCACCGAGCGTGACTCACTTTCGGACCTGGCCGGGCGACTGGACGATGTCGCCATCGACGTGCTGGTCAATAACGCCGGCGTGATGCGGCCGACCAGCTTCGACGACATCGAAAACCAGCTCGATGCCTTCCGATTGCAGTTCGAGGTCAATTCGCTGGCACCGCTGCGGGTGACGCGAGCGCTGGTGGATCGGCTCGGGCGGGACTCCAAGGTCGCCATCATCACCAGCCGAATGGGCTCGATCGCCGACAACGATTCGGGTGGCCACTATGGCTACCGGATGTCCAAGACCGCGGTCAACATGGGTGGTGTTTCAATGGCTCTGGAATTGAAGCCGCGCGGCATTGCCGTCGGACTGCTGCACCCGGGCTACGTAAGAACCGACATGACCGGCAATACCGGCCATGTCGACACCGAAGAATCGGCCACCGGCCTGATTCAGCGCATCGACGAATTGTCGATCGAGACCACCGGCAGCTTCCACCACGCCAACGGCGAGCAATTGCCCTGGTAGCCGGGGAACGATGAAATCTGCGGTTCGCTTTGATTGAATGTTTTCAGAGATTTGCCAGCCGCTGCTGCTCCGAGAGCAGGCTGAGCCAGGCCTGGTAGCGGAATTCTGCGATTTCGCCTTCGGCCACGGCGGCACGTACGCGGCAGCCGGGCTCGTGGTCGTGGGTGCAGTTGCGAAAGCGGCAACTGCCGGCCACTTTGGCGAATTCCGGAAACCCGCGCTCGAGTTCGGTGACCGGCATCTGCCACAGGCCGTATTCCCAGACGCCCGGTGTATCCACCAGCCAGCCGTTGCCGGGAAGCCTGAGCAGTCGGGCGCTGGTAGTGGTGTGCCGGCCCTTGCCGGTAGCCCGGGACAGGCGGTCGGTCTGCAGCGACAGGTTGGGCAGCAGCGTGTTGGCCAGCGAGGATTTGCCCACGCCGGATTGTCCTGCAAGCAGATGGATGCCGCGACGCAGAAAGCGGTCCAGCCCATCCAGCTCCCCGGCGCCTCCGCAGCGGGTCCTGAAGACGCGGACGTTCATCTCGGGCAGGTGGGTGAACGGCGGCGCTCGCGGGATCGGCATGTCGGACTTGTTGATCACGACCACCGGCCGGATGCCGTGGATGTGCGCGGCGGCGATGTAGCGGTGCAGCAGGTCCGGGCTGGGCGCGGGTTCCGGGGCGATCACGATCAGCAGGGTGTCCAGGTTGGCCGCGACCGGCTGAAAACGGCCCCGACTGGTGCCGCGGCCGAACACGTTGTCGCGCTCGAGTATCTTCGCCACGCCACCGTGGGCATCGACTTCCACCAGGTCGCCCGGCAACGGTCGGCCGACGTTGCGTCGAAAGCGGATTTCGACCGGTTCCGGGACCTGCAGCACGGAAACCTCGTCGGTCGCCAGGCCATGATTGCCCAGCGCGATCAAAACGCGTAGTGGTCTGGTCATGCGATCCCGGTGCCTTGCAATCGCATCAGTATACGGCTGGTATAGTGATCCATGAGAACGTTGTCTGGACCGATGCACGGGATGATCGAGGATGGATGAAACACGGCTGATCTGGATCGACCTGGAAATGACCGGGCTGGATGTGCGCCGCGACAAGATCATCGAAATCGCGACCATCGTGACCGATTCGGAACTCGAAGAAATCGCGACCGGCCCGAATATCGCGATCCGCGCCACCGATGACGAGTTGGCCGACATGGACGAGTGGAACACCCGCACGCATACGGCTTCGGGACTGATCCAGCGCTGTCTGGAAAGCCACGTCGACACCCGGTCGGCCGAACGCCAGACGCTGGACTTCCTGTCCGAATTCTCGCCGCCGGGAAAATCGCCGATGTGCGGCAATTCCATCTGCCAGGACCGGCGTTTCATGGCCCGGCTGATGCCCGAGCTGGAATCGTACTTTCACTACCGCAACCTGGACGTCAGCACCATCAAGGAACTGGCGCGCCGCTGGGCCCCGGAAATCGCCGAGGGCCTGGAGAAGGACTCGGGCCACGAAGCCCTGGCCGACATCCGCGACTCGATCGAAGAATTGAAATACTACCGGCAGTTCATGGGAGCGCTGGGTGGGATCGAGAACACAGGATCCGCGTGAGATCGAGATTTTCCGCGCAGGAGCTTGCCTTGCAAGCAATCCAGGTCCACGGCTGCTACCGGGCCTGATCGCCGGCACGGCCGGTTCCTACCCAAACGCCCGGTTTCGTTTTTCTTGATCCGTTTTCATCCGCGTGATCTGCGGTTCCATCTTTCCGGCTATTCACCCGCCAACCGCCGCCAGGTGTCGACGACGGTATCCGGATTCAGCGACATGCTTTCGATGCCTTCGTCGAGCAGCCACTGGGCGAGTTCGGGGTAGTCCGACGGGCCCTGGCCGCAGATGCCGATGTATTTTTCCTCTTTCAGGCAGGCCTTGATGGCCATGGCCAGCAGCGCCTTGACCGCGTCGTTGCGTTCGTCGAAGCGATGGGCGACCAGGCCGGAGTCGCGGTCCAGGCCCAGGGTCAGCTGGGTCATGTCGTTGGAGCCGATCGAGAATCCGTCGAAGTGCTCGAGGAATTCCTCGGCCATCAGCGCGTTGGACGGCAGTTCGCACATCATGATGATCTTCAGGCCGTTTTCGCCGCGCTTGAGGCCGAACTCGTCCATGACCCCGACCACTTCCGCGGCCTCTTCGACCGTGCGCACGAACGGCACCATGGCCCAGACGTGGTCCAGACCGAGCTCGTCGCGTACCCTGCGCAGGGCGCGGCACTCGAGTTCGAAGGCGGCCTTGAAGTTGTCGTCGACGTAGCGCGAGGCGCCGCGCCAGCCGATCATCGGATTTTCCTCGTCCGGCTCGTAGGCCTCGCCGCCGATCAGATTGGCGTATTCATTGGTCTTGAAGTCCGACAGCCGCACGATGACCGGGTTGGGGCCGAACGGTGCCGCGATGGTCGCGATGCCCTCGACCAGCCGGTCGACGTAGAAATCCACCGGCGAGTCGTAGCCGGCGGTGCGCTTGTCGATTTCGGCCTTGAGTTCGGGCGACTGCTTTTCGTATTCCAGCAGTGCGAGCGGATGGATGCCGATCATCCGGTTGATGATGAATTCCAGCCGGGCCAGGCCGATCCCGTGGTTGGGAATCTGGGCGAAATCGAATGCCCGGTCTGGGTTGGCGACGTTCATCATCAGCTTGACCGGGGCGGCGGGCATGTCGTCCAGGCTGTCTTCGGAGACGCTGAATTCAAGGTCGCCGGCGTAGACGCGGCCGGTATCGCCCTCGGCGCAGGACACCGTGACCGGGTCGCCGTGGCGGACCTTGTCGGTGGCGTCGTCACAGCCGACCACGGCCGGGATGCCCAGCTCGCGCGCGATGATGGCGGCGTGGCAGGTGCGACCGCCGCGGTTGGTGACGATGGCCGAGGCCTTTTTCATCACCGGCTCCCAGTCGGGGTCGGTCATGTCGGTGACCAGCACGTCGCCGTCCTCGACCTCGTGCATGTCGGCGATGTCGTCGACCACCCGGGCATTGCCCTGGCCGATGCGCTGGCCGATGGCGCGGCCCTCGACCAGCACGTCGCCCGGGGCCTCGAGCTTGAAGCGCGCCATGACCTGGCCGGAGCGGCTCTTGACCGTTTCCGGGCGCGCCTGCAGGATGTAGAGTTCGCCGGTGTTGCCGTCCTTGCCCCACTCGATGTCCATCGGCCGGCCATAGTGTTTTTCTATGGTCAGCGCCATCTGCCCGAGTTTTTCGGCGTCGGCGTCGCTGATCGAGAACCGGTTCCTGAGGTGCTCGGGCGTATCTTCGGTGGCTACGCCGCCGGATTCGCCGTAGACCATGCGCGAGGCCTTGGTGCCGATGCTGCGGCGCAGCACGGCCGGCCGTCCGGCTTCCAGATTGGCCTTGAAAAGGTAGAACTCGTCCGGGTTGACCGCGCCCTGGACCACGCTTTCGCCGAGGCCGTAGCTGGAGGTGATGAACACCACGCCGCGGTAGCCGGATTCGGTGTCCAGCGTGAACAGCACGCCGGCCGCGCCGACGTCGGATCGCACCATGAGCTGGATACCGGCCGACAGCGCCACGTCGGCGTGCTCGAAGCCGTGGTGCACCCTGTAAGCGATCGCCCGGTCGTTGTACAGGCTGGCGAAAACCTCGTGGATCGCGCGCGCGACGTCTTCCAGGCCGCGCACGTTGAGGAAAGTCTCCTGCTGGCCGGCGAACGAAGCGTCGGGCAGATCCTCGGCGGTGGCCGATGACCGAACCGCGACCTCGATGCCCTGGCCGAAGCGCTCTTCCATTTCGGCCCAGGCCGAGCGGATTTCTTCGCTCAGGCGTTCGGGCAGCGGGGTCTCGACGATCCAGGCGCGGATTTCCTTGCCGGCGGCGGCCAGCTCGCGCACGTCCTCGGTATCAAGTGATTCCAGCCGGGCGCGGATTTTCTCGTCCAGGCCGGTTTCAGCCAGGAAGTCGCGAAAGGCATCGGCGGTGGTGGCGAATCCGCCGGGGACGTTCACGCCCATCGACGCCAGATTTGCAATCATCTCGCCGAGTGATGCATTCTTGCCGCCGACCTGCTCGAGATCGTCCATGCCTAGCTGGTCGAGCCAGCGGATATACTCAGTCACGCTTGTCATCACAATCGGTCGAATCCCTTGTCAAATCCCGAACACACATTGTAACCGCCTGCCCATGCGCCGCACCGTACTGTTCATATCCGATGGCACCGCCATTACCGCCGAAACCTTCGGCCACAGCCTGCTCACCCAGTTTTCGGGCCACGAGTTCCGGCAGGTACGCCTTCCGTTCGTCGACACGGTCGAAAAGGCGCGCGAGGCGGCCGACCTGATCGACCGCGCCGCCGAAAAGGACGGGCCGAAGCCCCTGGTGTTCAGCACCATCGTCGATGGCGATATCGGCGTGGCGCTGCGCGAAAGCAACGCCCACGTGTTCGACATGTTCGCCACGTTCATGCCTCAGCTCGAGGAGATCCTGGGCACGGCGGGCTCGCACTCGGTGGGCAAGGCGCACGGCATCAGCGATACGCATCGTTACGAAGACCGGATGGAGGCGACCAATTACGCGCTGGCCCATGACGACGGCATCTCGACACGGCTGGAAAACGCCGACGTGATACTGGTCGGGGTCTCCAGGTCGGGAAAAACGCCAACTTGCCTCTATATGGCCTTGCATTTTGGGCTGAAAGCCGCAAACTATCCGCTAACTGAAGAAGATCTCGAAAAACCGCGCCTGCCGGACTTTCTCCGCAAGCACAAGCGCAAGCTGTACGGCCTCACGATCGATGCCGAGCGGCTGGCGGAAATTCGTCAGACCCGGCGGCCGGACAGTCGATATGCGTCACTCAAGCAGTGTCGCTATGAAGTGGATGCGGCCGAATCGCTGCTGCGCAGCGAGGGCGTGTCGATGCTCAGTTCGACCCGTGCATCGGTCGAGGAGCTGGCCAGCCGGATTCTGCTTGAACTGGGGCTGGATCGGGATCATTTTTGAACCATGCAATTTCCGTTTTGTCAAGAATCGGAAATTCCGAACTGCTGTGCTATTCTCCTGAAATGCTGACACAATTGCGCAATCCAAATTCGTTGTCCCGGGTCATTGCACGACGCCTGCCGTCGCTGCATTCCGGTGTCTTTCATGCGCTCAGCGTGCTGATGCCCGAAGATCTGGCCCGCAGCGACATTCTGGTGTCGAAGATCGAGGACGCCCCGGAACTCTACATGCGGGTGCTCGAACGTCACAACTACACTACGTTTCTGCAGTTGACCTACCTGCTGGGTCCGGAGCGCGAGCAGCACCCCAATGCGCATATCCGCGTCTACCACGACGCCCGAATGGCCGAGGCCACTTCGTTCTCGCCGGAACAGGGCATCGAGCGCCTGGCGGGTCCGGACCTGCCGGTCCGGGGCCTGGTCGAGCGCAGCTGGCGCATGAATCGTGCACTGTTGAAGTGGCTGGAGTACCTGCTGGCCGAAGGGCACAGCGCGTCCACCATGCATCCGACCGAGGATGCACCGGCCGATCTGCCCGATCCCGAGCCCATGCCGGCCGAAGTTGCCGACGAAAGCGTGCGCGTCGAGTAATTCCAGCGCGCGGATCGCGCCGTGCGATCAGGTGGCGTCGGCAGGGTTTCTGCGTTGTCCACGGTGATCAGCCACGGCTGATCCATTCGCTGTTTTCGATGGTGTGGGCGCGGTTGCTGGCGTCCAGCGCCTCCAGCCGCATCGAGACCCGGTATCCGCAGGACGCGGGCTCGATATCGAAGATGCGCGCCGCAGCCGGTCCCTGGCTGCCCGCCGCGGAAGCCGAAGCGGTGCAGAACACGGCCGTTTCGCTGCCGTCGCTGCACCCCAGTCGATATTCTCGATTGTGATGCAGATGGCCGTGCAGCACCAGCGCTGCGCCTCGCCGTTTCAGCAATTCGGTCAGTTCCCGGTCATCGGCCAGCGCCTTGCGCGGTTTGCAGCACCCGGGCAGCGGCGGGTGATGAATCATCACGACACGACAAGTGTCGCGGCTTTTTTCCAGCGCATGATCCAGTCGTTCACGCATTGCTGCTCCCAGCCGGCCGCCGGCCTTCAGCAGGGGCGTCACCACGGCCGAATTCAGGCCGATCAGGGTTGCCTCATCGAAGGCGCGCACGACCGGCCACTCGGGCGCGGCGGGATCCACGTGCAGCCAGTCCGACCAGTGCCGGAGGATCGACTCGGAGGAATCGGTCGCGAAGAGGTCGTGGTTGCCCGGAACCAGCAACACCCGGTCTGCGCTCGCCAGGCGATTCAGCCAGGCTGCGGCCTCGCGCGCTTCCTGTTCGAGCCCGATCTGGCATAAGTCCCCGGTAATCGCCCAGACGTCCGGGCGCGCGGCGTCGAGGTGTGCGGTCAGCGCGGTCAGCCGTGCCTGGAGGTGGCGTTTGCGCCGCCGGCTTTGCCACGACAGCCAGGACAGCCATCTTTTCCCCGCGCTCGGTCCGGGCCGCCAGGAATCCAGCGATGTCAGATGCGGATCGGTAATGTGAATCAGGCGCATGCACGTCGGAGTCGTTGGCGGTGATGCGAGTTTAACCGCAGGGTCCGGTGCGCCGTGCAGGCGCGCACGATGCGATAATCGCCCTTCGTTTACCCGACCCGATGGACAAATGTTTCTCGATACAGCAAAGCTTGCCGCCATGGACGGCGAACGATTCCGCGCCACCCGGCCTTATCCATGGTCCAACCCGTCCGGACTGCTGACTCGGGAAGGCTTCGACACGCTGATCGAACAGCTGCCGGACGTCGGCCAGTTCAAGCCGGTCTTCGGCCGATCGCGCAAGCACGGCCAGCAGGCGCACGACCGCTACGCGCTCGAATGGCACGACGATCTGCCGGTTTCCGATGCATGGAAGGCCTTTGTCCGGGAACTGCGCGGCCCTGAATACCGGGATTTCCTGGCCCGCCTGATCGGCCATGATCGCTTCAGCCTGAAATTCCACTTTCACTACACGCCGAACGGGTGCTCGGTGTCGCCGCACTGCGATGCGGTCTGGAAACTCGGCTCGCATATCTTTTATCTCAACACCGAGGCCGACTGGAAGCCCGAATGGGGTGGAGAAACGCAGGTCTTGGACGACAAGGGCCGGTTTTCGGCCCGCTCGGCACCGGCATTCGAGGATTTCGACGAGGCCATGAGTTCCGAATCGCTGGGCAACCGCAGCCTGCTGTTCATCCGCCAGGGCAATTCCTGGCACGGGGTCAAGCCGATCGATTGCCCGAAGGGTTACCTCAGGAAGGTGTTCATCGTCGTCATCAATCGCGATACGCCCTGGTACCGGCTCAGGAGCCGATTGAAGATTTAGGTTTTTCAATATCGTTGGTCTGTGCCGGCCGCGAGGCCAACAAGATCAGGGCTTGAGCAATTCCGGATCGACTGCGGAAAAGATCTCGGCCAGTTCTTCCAGAAACGGGCCGAGCGCGGTCGATTTTCGCCACACCAGCGCGATGGTGCGTTTCGGTCCGGGCTGGGTGAAGGGCCGGGTGATCAGGTTGTCGGTATGCGCCACCGGCGGCTTGACGGCCATGACGGGCATCAGCGTGATGCCGGTGCCGGCGGCGACCATCTGGCGCAGGGTTTCCATGCTCGTGGCGTGGAAATCGAGCTTTTCGTGGGCGCCTGAAAGCTGACAGACTTCCAGCGCCTGTTCGCGCAGGCAGTGGCCATCCTCGAGCAGCAGCAGTTCTTCCTGTTCCAGGTCTTCCAGCGTGATGGTCTTGCTGGTGCTGAGTGCATGCGATTCCGGGACCGCCAGCACGAAGGGCTCTTCGAACAGCACTCGGGTGGCGAGCTGTTCCGATTCGATCGGCAGCGCGAGCAGCCCGGCGTCGAGACGGCCCTGGCGCAGCATGTTGATGACGTCCTCGGTCTTTTCCTCGAACAGCCTGAGCGTCAGGCGCGGGAACCGTGTGCGGATTTCCGGCACCACGTGCGGGAGAAAGTAGGGCGCCAGGGTCGGGAAGATGCCGATTCTCACGGTGCCGGAGTGAGGATCCTTGCTGCGCCGTGCGATGGCGCGAATGGCGTCGGCATCGGCCAGCATGGCGCGGGCGCGTTCGACGATTTCCTCTCCGACCTCGGTGAGCATGACCTTGCGCGGCGAGCGTTCCACCAGCTGCACGTCCAGCTCTTCCTCGAGCTTTCGGATCTGGGTGCTGAGCGTGGGCTGGCTGACGTGACAAAGCTCTGCGGCCTTGCTGAAATGGCGCACGTCGGCGAGCGTGACGAGATAATGGACGGCACGGAGATTCATTGGAGAATTCTATCAGAAGCCGTGTTTTGATACGCGAAGGGGATTCTCTTGCGATGGCGACCGTAGCGCGTCCCATGTCCGGATCGTCGACCCATCCAGCGCGCGCTCTGCCCAACGTGGCGAAAAAAACCGGGCGCGCGGCCCGGTTCTTTCGGTGTTGCGATTTTTACCCGGGGCGAGCCGGTCAGCCTGCGACCTGGCCCTGTTCGAGCTCTTCCGGGCTGGCGTCGCGGACGTCGCGCACGGTAACGTCGAAATTCAGCGCCTGGCCGGCCAGGTCGTGATTGGCGTCGATCGTGACCTGGTCATCCTCGACATCGGTGACCTTGACCACCAGCGGGCCCTGTGCCGATTCGGCGTTGAACTTCATGCCCGGTTCGACTTCGTCAATGCCGGCAAAGGCTTCCATCGAAACCTGCTGCACCAGTTCCTGGCGATGCGGGCCGTAGCCTTCCTCGGGTTCGACCTTGACCTGCAATTCTTCGCCTTCGCTCTTGCCTTCCAGCGCTTTTTCGAGACCCGGGATGATGTTGCCGTGGCCGTGTAGATACGCCAACGGCTCGCGACCCTCGGAGGTGTCGATGACCTCACCGTCGTTTCCCTTCAGCGTGTAGTCGATGGATACGACGGTATCGGCTTTTGCTTGCATGGAATTTCCTGTCTTTTCAAGTGGTCGTATATGGTAACACCGCGTCCGGGATGGCCGGGCCGGGCTTGTAACCGGGAGTCGGCAATGCAAAATGATTTCAACAGGATGCGCGGCCGCATCGGGCTGATCGCCGCGCTCGTTCTGGCGCTTTCGGCGCTGGCGCTCTACCTCTACAGCGAGCGTGCCGCGCCGCCGGAACCGCGGTCCGATGTGCCGACCGAAACCGGGCGGGTGCCCGAGCGATTGCCGGGCGACAGCGCCGGCGAACGGGCGCCGCCGCCGACGCGTGTCGATCCGGTCACGCTCGACGAAGCGGCGGACGACGCCGTCGCTGATGGCGACGATGCGGCCGAAGCGCCGCCGCCGGAAGCGGGTCCGGATCCCGAAATTTCGCTGGAGCGCGCGCAGCAGCGCCTGCGCGAGGACCTGGCGCTGCGCCTGGCGCCGGGGCAGATCGAGATGGTCGCGCGCGAGGGGCTGCTGCAGCGGCTGGTCACGACGGTCAACAGCCTCGACGGCGACCCGGTGCCGCTGCGTTTCAGGCCGCTGGATCACGTGCCCGATCTGCCGCGACTGGCGTCCGAAGACGATGCCTTGCGCCTGCCGCAAGCCCCCGATCCGCGCTATCGACCGTACCGCGCGCTGTTCGACCGCCTGGATGCCACCGAGCTGGCTGAATTGTTCGATCGCTATGAGCCTGCGCTGGAGCAGGCATGGCAGGCGATGGGCGAGAAAGCCGAAAAGCCGTTTCGAGCCCGCCTGATCGAAGTCCTGAACCATCTTGCCGAATTCGAGCCGCCGGCCGAGCGGCCGCGCGTCCACCAGCCGAAGGTGCTCTACGAGTATATTGATCCTGAACTGGAGCAGCTTTCCTGGGGCCGCAAGGCACTGATCCGGATCGGGCCCGAGCACGCGCCGGCGGTGCAGCGCAAGCTCGGGGAGCTGGCCGATCAACTGCAGCGACGCAGCGCCCGGGACCAGGAAAGCTGATTTTGAAAACACATCGAGACAAAAGCAGGCAGACCGGATGAAACAGGTCCTGAACATGATCCTTGCAGCGCTGGTGCTCACCGGCTGTGCGAGCAGTCCGTTCGACACTGCGGGACGGCAAGTCGCCGAGCTGTCGCCGGGCGAGGCGCGCGAACGGCCCGCGGCGAGCGGCGCCAGCGTGATCTGGGGCGGACGCATCGTCGGCGTGGTCAATGCCGGCGACCGGACCGAGATCGAAGTGCTCAGCCTGCCGCTGGGCCCCGGCGATCGTCCCCGACGCAATCGCGACGGTGACGCGCGGTTCGTGATTCACCATCCGGGCTTTCTCGAGCCCATGACTTACGCCCCGGGCCGCTACGTGACCGCCTTCGGCCGATTTGCCGGCATCGAGTCGCGTTCGGTCGGTGATTTCCCGCTGGATCACCCGGTGCTCGAAGCCGAACAGCTCGAGCTGTGGCCGGTAGAGACCAACAGCAGCCGCGCCGAACTCGAACTGGGTGCTGGCCTCCGGTTCTAGACGGCGGGGGCCCGATGGCGGGCCAGGGCCCATTCGACGTGTTCGCGCACGACCGGCGACGGGTGATCGCGGCGGGCTTCCAGCGCGTCGACGACCGCCGGAGTGGTCGGCGCATTGCCCAGGCCGATCGCCAGGTTTCTCAGCCAGCGCTCGTGCCCGATGCGCCGGATCGCCGTGCCCTCGGTGCGCTGCAGGAAGGTTTCCTCGTCCCAGCCGAACAGGTCGATCAGCGATCCTGAATCCAGGTCCTTCCGGGGCTGGAAGTCGTCCTCGCCGCTGAACTGCGCGTAACGGTTCCAGGGACACACCGCCTGGCAGTCGTCGCAGCCGTAGACGCGGTTGCCCATGGCCTCGCGGAATTCCAGGGGAATCGAACCCTTGAGCTCTATGGTCAGGTAGGAAATGCAGCGCCTGGCATCGAGCTGGTAGGGCGCCGTGATCGCGTCGGTCGGGCAGACGTCGATGCATTTGCGGCACGAACCGCAGTGGTCGCGCACCGGGCGGTCGGGCTCGAATTCAATGTCGGTGTAGATCTCGCCGAGGAAAAACCAGCTTCCGTTGCGTCGATTCAGCAGGTTGGTGTGTTTGCCGATCCAGCCAAGTCCTGCCTTGGCCGCCAGCGGCTTTTCCATTACCGGCGCCGAGTCGGTGAATACCCGGTAACCGAAGGCGCCGATCTCGGCCTCGATCTTCTGCGCCAGCTTCTTGAGCCGGCTCCTGAGCGTCTTGTGATAGTCGCGGCCGATCGCGTACCGCGAGATGCAGGCCTTGTCCGGCTGTTCCAGAAGCGTTTCGAGCGGTGTCGCGTCGGCCGGCAAGTAGTCCATGCGCAGCACGATCACCGAGCGCGTGCCCGGCACCAGCTCGGCCGGCCGGGTGCGCTTTCGACCGTGGCGGCCCATCCACTCCATGTCGCCGTGACGGCCCTCGGCCAGCCACTGGTCGAGTTGGGCTTCTGAGTCGGCCAGGTCGGTGCCGGCGAATCCGACCTGCTGGAAGCCGAGATCCGCACCCCATTCGCGAATACGCGTCTTCAGCGCCTCGGGATCGGGCGCGCTTGTCGGGTTTTCAGCATCCATGCCAGCAGTGAACCACAGATTAAATAGATTCTTGCAGATTCTTGCAGATTCGTTAACAGCCGGACAAACAGGCAGCGGTTTGATCAGCAATATGCGTTAATCTGCGTAATCTGCGGTTCCAAATCGATTTCTCCGATAACCGGTAATGATTCGAATGGGAAACAATCTGTATCGTGCCGATCAGGTCCGCGAACTCGATCGACGGACGATCGAGGATCACGGAATCGACGGGTACGAACTCATGCAGCGTGCCGGACAGGCCGTTTTTCGCGCCATGCGCGCCCGGTTCCCGGAGGCGAAAAGCCTTGTGGCGTGCTGCGGCGGAGGCAACAACGGCGGCGACGGCTACGTGGTGGCGTCGCTGGCCCGCGACGCCGGCATGCAGGTGCGCGTGATCGAGCTGAAGCCGCCCGAAGAATTGGGCGGCGACGCTCGGCGGGCTGCGGAAGCCTGGCTGGACATGGGCGGTGCGGTTTCCGGATGTGCCGGCAGAATCGAGGCCGACGTCATCATCGACGCCTTGCTCGGCACCGGTCTGGACCGCGAGGTTCGCGACGACTACGCCGAGGTGATCGATTCGATCAATGCTTCAGGCGCCGCGGTCATTGCGGTCGATGTGCCGTCGGGACTGCACGCCGACACGGGCACGGTGCTGGGCAAGGCCGTCCGCGCCGACGTCACGGTGAGCTTCATCGGACGCAAGCGCGGACTGGAAACCGGCCGGGCACCGGACTGCATCGGCCACCTGCTGTTCGACGACCTGCAGGTGCCTGAATCGATCTACCGTGACCTGGATCCGGACGCCGAACGTCTGTCCGGCGACATCGTCCGGCGCGTGCTGCCGGCGCGATCGAAAACGATCCACAAGGGCGCGCTGGGTCACGTGCTTGTCTGCGGCGGCGACTACGACATGCCCGGCGCCACGGTGCTGGCGGCCCGGGCGGCGCTGATGGTCGGCAGTGGGCTGGTTTCGGTCGCCAGCCGACGCGAACATTCCCTGGCCCTGGCCGGCAGCCTGCCCGAGGCGATGTGGGCCGACGGCGAGAACGGCGAGGCGCTGGATCGGCTGGCCGGCCGAGCCGACGTGATCGCGCTTGGGCCGGGCCTCGGGACCTCGGACTGGTCGCGCGCGGTCTGGCAGCGGCTTCTGAAATGCGAACTGCCGGCGGTGCTGGACGCCGATGGCCTGAATCTCCTGGCCGAGCATGGTTTCGAGCGCGAAAGCTGGGTCCTGACCCCGCATCCCGGCGAGGCGGCGCGCCTGTTGGACGTCTGCATCGCCGAAATCCAGCGCGACCGATTTGCCGCGGTGCGCGAAATGGCCGCGCGCTTCAACGCGGTGGTCGTGCTCAAGGGCGCCGG
>JAGXKW010000101.1 GCA_018334995.1 Wenzhouxiangellaceae bacterium | reverse complement strand
GCGTCTGCGCGAGCTTAGCGACGGCAAGCCGGTGGGCATCAAATTGAGCGTGGGTCGGCGCACCGATTTTCTGGCCGTATGCAAGGCCATGATCGAGGTCGGCACCGCGCCGGACTTCGTTACCGTCGACGGCGGCGAGGGCGGTACCGGCGCTGCACCGCTGGAGTTCTCGAATTCGCTCGGCATGCCGGGGCGCGACGGGCTGGTCTTCGTGCATAACGCGCTGGTCGGCGCGGGCCTGCGGGACACGACCCGGGTCATCTACTCGGGCAAGGTGCTGTCGTCGTTTCACATGATCCGCGCATTCGCGCTGGGCGCCGATACCTGCAACGCGGCGCGCGCAATGATGTTCGCGCTGGGCTGTATCCAGGCGCTCAGATGCAACAACAACACCTGCCCGACCGGCATCACGACCCAGAACCCGGCGCTGGTCAAGGGCCTGCACGTGCCCGGCAAGACCGAACGCGTCTACCAGTACCACAGGGCGAGCATCCACGCGTTGCTGGAAATGCTGGCCGCGATGGGGCTGGAGGCGCCGGCCGAGGTACGGCCCGATCACGTGTTCAGGCGCGTCGATGATCTGCACGTGCGCAGCTTTGCCGAGATCTACGAATTCCTGGAATCCGATGTGCTGGCGTCGGGAGCGGCTCAATGTTCGCTGACCCGCGAGTGGGACCAGGCGGATGCGAAACGCTGGAGCTTCCAGCCCGAGCGCGGCGAGGAAATGCCGGTGGACTGACGACCGGTCGGTCGTGACCCGTTCGGCGCGCCCGGGCGGAGCTTCATCTGCGCGGCAGCACCTGGCATGGCCGGTGTTGCGAAAGTCTTCATCTTGAAAGGAGCAGGATCGAACAATGGCCTTGACCGCATCGCTTGCCGCCTGCTTCGTGATCATGGCCGCGCTGTGGGCCTGGCAGCGCAAATCCGGCCGTGCCGATTGGGTGGATTTCGCCTGGTCGGCGCTGATCGGCGTGCTCGCGGTGTTCTACGCGCTGGTCGGCGACGGCAGCGCTGAAAGGCGTGCGCTGGTCGTGTTGATCGCCGGGACCTGGTCGTTCCGGCTGGCGTTTCACCTGTGGCAGCGCCTGAGCGCGCACGACGCCGAGGACGGGCGCTATCAGGCCATGCGAGAGCATTGGGGCGAGCGCGCGAACTTCTGGCTGTTCTGGTTTTTCATGGTCCAGGCGCTGGTCGCCTGGCTGTTCGCGCTTCCGGCATGGGTGGTGGCCAACGACCCGAAAGCCGCGCTGGACGGCTGGGTAATCGCCGGGGTCGCATTCTGGCTGGTCTCATTGGCCGGCGAATCGATTGCCGATCGCCAGCTTGCGGCGTTCAAGGCAGATCCCCGCAACAAGGGCAAGGTCTGCAACGCGGGTCTCTGGCGCTATTCCCGCCACCCGAATTACTTCTTCGAATGGCTGCACTGGTTTTCCTACCCGCTGGTCGCCGTCGGCGCGCCGAACTGGTGGCTTACCTTGCTTGGGCCGGTGGTCATGCTGCTGTTTCTCTACCGGGTCAGCGGCATCCCGTATACCGAAAAGCAGTCGCTGAAATCGCGCGGGGATGCCTACCGCGAGTACCAGCGCACGACCTCGCCGTTCATTCCCTGGCCGCCAAAGGACTGAAGCTGTTGTCGGCGCGGCATGTTCGATCGCCCAATCGCCGCGAATGCGACGGTGAATGCGGCCAGGATGCCGATGACCCGGGCCGACGATAAGTCTGGATGCCGCGTGAAGGTGGCCCCTGATAGAGGATCGTGACGGAAGCGTAGGCCGGGTGGTGATCCAGCCGGCCACGAACAGGGTCGAGCGTGTGCCGGCTTCGCGGTAGATCGTTGCCGTTGCGGCCACGCAGGGGAAATGCAGCATGATGAACAGCAGGTACGCGAATGTGCCCACCTTGCCGTCGAAAGGCTCGGCGATTGTCTCGAAAGTCCCGACCCCGATTTCCCCCGGTTCGGCCGCTTCGTTGAGGTCGGCCACGTTTTCGATGTTCAGACCCGGCGAATCAAGCCGGCTGGCTACCGCGTCGCGCAGGTATCGGGCCGGAATGACTGGAATTCACGGACGGAGGGGCGAAGAATGAAACCGACAACACTGGCTTTCCGCTTGCCGATGCTCGTCGCATGCATCATGTTGCTCATCGGCTCCGCTCTGGCCCGGCAGACGTTCTCCGATGCGCTAACGCGCGACTGGGGCGGCGCGCGCACGACGCTACTCGATCGCGGCGTGCTGGTCGAGGCGGCCAACACGATGGACATTTTCCAGAGCGTCGACGGCGGTCTCGGCCACGCGTCCACTGTTTCCAACCTGTTCGCGCTGGCGGTTACGACCGATATGGAGGCGCTGACCGGCCTCAGAGGCGGGACGATGTACTTTCTCGGTGCGGGCACGCACGGGGACGACCCGGGCTTGGACTCCGGTACTGTGCACGCGCCCAGCAACCTGGCCGCCGACAATGCGTGGCGGGTGCTGGAGTTCTGGTACGAGCAGTCGCTGTTTCGGGATCGAGCCGGCCTGCTGTTCGGCGTCTACGCGGTGGATTCCGAATTCGACGCCAAGGAAACCGCCGAGGTCTTTCTCAACGGCGGTTTCGGCACCGGCCTCGAACTGTCGGAGACCGGCTTGAACGGCCCTTCGATCTTTCCGGTCACCGGCCTGGGTGTTCGTGCCCGGTATCAGGTCACGCCCGAGTTCGGCTTGCGCGCCGCCATGGTCGAGGGCGTGCCGGGCGACCCCGACGATCCGACCCGTTTCCGCGTCGATTTCGATGATGACGAAGGCGTGTTCGCGATTGCCGAGGCCGATTGGCGGCCGGCCGGCTTCGAGTTCCTGCGCTTCGGACTCGGAGGCTGGCGATACACCGCCGACTTCGAGCGCATCGACGGACGCGGCGAAGAAAACGGCACGGCAGGCGTCTACGGATTCGCCGAGGGCGTGATCTTCAACGAGTCGGGCGTCGAAGACCAGGGCCTGAGCGGTTTCGTTCGTATCGGACGCGCCGACGAGACGGTCAACCGGTTCGGCGATTACCAGGCCGCCGGCCTGGTCTATACCGGGATACTTCCCGGCCGCGACGGCGATATTCTCGGGCTGGGGATTTCATCGGTCGACAACGGCGACGATTTCGTCGACGTCGTCCGCGCCGACGGCATCCGGATCCAGCGCAGCGAGACGGTGTGGGAGCTGACTTACCGTGCGCAGGTGTTACCGTGGCTGAGCGTCCAGCCGGCTGTGCAGTACGCAATGAATCCGGACACCGATCCTGCGATTGACGACCACCTGGCATTGGCACTGCGCCTCGGCCTGACGTTTTGAAGTCCCCTGGAGGGCCAGCGATGAGCGAATTCCGTCATGCATTTAGCGCAACCGTGGCCGCGGTTGCCGTCGTAGCGGCCCTCGCCGGTTGTGCCCGGACACTCGAGAGCGCCGATACGGCCTTGCTCGAACCCGCCTGCAATCCGGACCGCGGCACGCCGCAAGCGCCGGCCGAGATCAGGTCTCTGGACAACCCCCTGGCGATCACGGCCGACACTGTGGCGTCCGGGCGCGAGCTCTATGAAGAAGCCACGCGACCCGTGGCCTGCGCCGATTGCCACGGCGTCGACGGCGACGGCCAAGGGCCGCTGGGTCGTCATCTTGACCCCGCGCCGTCGGATTTCACCTGCGATTTTTACCGCGACGTGCCCGACGGGCAGTTGTTCTGGATCACGCAGGAGGGCTCGAACTTCATGCACGTGGAAGCGGGGCACGCCGACGTCAAGCGTCCCGGTCGCCGCGACCGGCGGGCGACGGCGATGCGTCCGCACCGGTACCACCTCTCCGAAACCGAGACCTGGCAGGTCGTCGCTTATCTGCGCACCTTCCACGCCGAAATAGACTGAGCCGTACGGGTCGCAGACGTTGCCGGCAGAGACGCTCAAGCGTCGCGTCGAACCTCCATGGTGGTGCGCGGCAGTGACCGGTTCAGACCGTTGGCAGGATCAGCAGGATCAGCATCACCAGCCCGGTGAACATGCCGTTGCGAAAGGCGTCGCCCATGGCGCCCTGTCCGAGCTGGGTCTGCCACATCTGGAACAGCGCCGCGCCGATGGTCAGAAACAGGCCGAACCAGATCAGCAGCGCGATGCCGCAGCCGATCAGCGCCCATTCGGTGGCCGCGACGAAGTCGGCCGGTGAACCGCCGCTTGCCAGAAACATCTGAATTGCCCCGGCCGCCAGCGCAATGCCGGCCGCGAACTCTGCGGCGATGATGAAGGCCAGCGCCGCCCACAACAGCGCCGGCTGACGAATCGGCGGCATCATCGATCGTGGGTAGAACGGCGCGTCGGCCTGGCCGAAGACCGCTTCGACATAGCCGTAGGCCTGCTTGAGGTTGAACAGGTTCTGGACCGCGTAGATCAGGCTGTGCAGCGCCAGGAAGGCGACCAGCGTCGCGACGAGGATTTCCATGACCTACTCCCTGATGATGTGACGGTATCAGGGTAAGTTAGCCGCCGCGATACCCCGGGTCAAGCGCATCGCTGGACCGGACGCGATTCAGCGCCCGCTTTCCAGCGCATCGTCGAGATCGGCGACCAGATCTTCGACGCGCTCGATGCCCACAGACAGCCGCATCAGCCGGTCTTCGATGCCCAGCGCTTCGCGTGCTTGGTCGGTGAGCTTGGCGTGGCTGGTGCGTGACGGCTGGCAGATGGTCGACTCGACGCCGGCCAGGCTGACGGCCGGAGTGATCAGCTCGAGCGCGTGCAGGAAACGCGCCGGGTCGATCGTCGAATCCACCCGGAATGCCAGCATCGCGCCGAATGCGCGCATCTGGCGCGAGGCGGTCGCGTGGCCGGCATCGTTTTCCAGGCCCGGATAGCATACTTGCGCGATGCCGTCGCGCGATTCCAGCCAATCGGCCAGCGCCGCGGCATTGTCGGACTGGCGTTCGACCCGCAGCGCGAGCGTCTTGAGCGAGCGTTCGAGCAGGTACAGGTCCTGTCCGTTCAGACTGGAGCCCAGCCGCAG
>JAGXKW010000039.1 GCA_018334995.1 Wenzhouxiangellaceae bacterium | reverse complement strand
CGCGCTGCGGAATCGTGTTGGTGTAGCAGAACACGCTTTCCTGGTAGGCGTCGGTCCACTGCAGCGCGGCTTCCACGGTGATCTCGTCGTGCTCGGCCTCGAAATGCAGCGCGTTCGGATGGAGCGGGGATTTCTTCGCGCTCAGGTGCTCGACGAACGAGCGGATGCCGCCTTCGTATTCGAACAGGTCGCGCTTGTCGGTGCGCTCATCGATCAACTCGATGGCGACGCCCGAATTCAGAAAGCTCAGTTCGCGCAGTCTTCGTGCCAGGATGTCGTAATGGAATTCAACGTCGGTGAACACTTCCCGGCTGGGCAGAAACCGGATTTCGGTGCCGGTCTGATCGCTGTCGCTCGTGGGTTCCAGCGGAGATTCGGGCACGCCCATGCTGTAGGTCTGGACCCATCGCTTGCCCTGGCGGTGAATGACCAGCTCCAACCTTTCGGACAGCGCATTGACCACTGAAACGCCGACGCCGTGCAGGCCGCCGGACACCTTGTAGGAATCGTCGTCGAACTTGCCGCCGGCATGCAGGACGGTCATGATCACTTCTGCGGCGGACTTGCCTTCATCATGGTGCATGTCGACGGGGACCCCGCGACCATTGTCGATGACACTTACCGAGCCATCGGCACAAATCTTTACGGTGATGCGATCACAGTGGCCCGCAAGCGCTTCGTCGATCGAATTGTCGACGACTTCGAAGACCATATGATGCAACCCGGTCCCGTCATCGGTATCCCCGATGTACATGCCGGGGCGCTTGCGGACCGCGTCCAGCCCCTTGAGTACCTTGATGCTGTCGGAAGAATAAGTTTCGGTCATTCTCGATCCTGATGGGAGACGCTTGAGGTTGGAATGCAGCGATCTACGCGTGGAAAAGCCGGATTCCACCCGGCATTGTGCAAAAGACATGAACTACATTGATGGATTATACCACCGCATGGATTTTTCCCTGTTCCACGTGGAACACGGCGGCGGCGGTTTCAGCAGGTCTTTCAACCGCCGTAATCCAGGCCTGGTTCGGCTGAAACACCAGCCAGTTCAAGAGCGAGTCGAGGTGATAGCAATCGAGCTCTGAGACCGGATCGTCGAGCAGCAGCACCGGCTCACAATCCGCGCTCCTCGCCAGCCTCATTTGCGCCAGCTTGAGCATCAGGGCGACGAGCTTCATCTGCCCGCGAGAGAGGCGTGGCGCGGCGGCTCGATCCCCGGCACGAATCAAAAGCTCACCACGGTGCGGGCCGTCGCGCGTAAAGCCCTGCTCGAGATCGCGGGTGCGCGTTTCGCGCCACTTGCTCCCGTACGCATCGACGCCGGAAGCGCAAGGCCGGTATCCCAAACCGACATGTTCCACGTGGAACATCAACTCTGTCTGAAGCTGCGACAGTTCCTGCTGCAATGCCCGAACATATTGCTCCCGCAGCATTTCCACAGCCGCAGCCGCCGCGGCCATGGGCCTTTCCAGCGCATCGAGCATTTCAGCACTGGCCTGCGAACGCAAAGCAGCATTGCGTTGGCGCAACAGGCGGTTGTAACGTTTCCAGTCCGATAAATAGGATTGTTCCACGTGGAACAATCCCCAATCCAGGAAACTGCGCCGTACCGCCGGCGAACCCTCGACCAGTTCATGATTTTCCGGATCCACCAGCACCAGCGGCAGCATTCGCGCGAATTCACTCATCCGCACGCATGCTTCGCGATTGATGCGACCCGTCCACGTCGAAGCGCTGCGCTCGACACCCAAACGGCCCGCCGGGTTCCCCGTCTGCGCCACGATTCGCAGCTCGGTGCTGCCGTCTCGAATCAGCGGACCGATGCTATTGGCGCGAAAGGACCGTCCGCGACCCAGCACGTGGACCGCCTCGAGCACGCTGGTCTTGCCGGCGCCGTTCTCGCCGCACAGCCAATTCAAACCGCGCGCCGGTTCCACCGAAACCGATTCGAGATTGCGGAAGTTTTCGATATGTAGCGAGGTGAGCAGCAATTGCTTATGAGATTGCCCGGAAACCCGCGCTAATGGTACGCGCAAGTGCCGTGACTATTTGCTCGAATCACCCGCGGAAGCAGGTCGCGCCGCCCGCAAGCGCGTCGCGCAAGGCGAAACCGCTTTTGACTTTCAACTCGAAGTTACCCGGAAAAGCCTCCGGCAAGCCTAAAGTGGAGACGGCGGTCCCGACCCCGACCTACAACTTCAACGGCATGACCACCTGGCGGACGTCGTCCCTGTCCACCGCGGTGATCAGGCACGAACTGTCGGCGCTTTTCAGCGACAGGCGCGCCTTTTCACCATCAATCGAGCCCAACGCGTCGAGCAGGTAGTTGACGTTGAAGCCGACGACCAGGCCGTCGTAGTTGTGCTCGGCCTCGATCTCCTCGGTGGCTTCTTCCTGCTGCGGGTTGTGCGCGATGATGCGGATGGTGCCCGCATTGGATTCGATGCGCACGCCGCGATATTTCTCGTTCGACAGGATCGCAGCGCGCTGCAGGGCGCGGATGAAATCCTGGCGCACCAGCGTCATCGCCTTGTCCTGGCTCATCGGAATCACGGCTTCGTAGTCGGGAAAACGCCCGTCGATCAACTTGCTGGTCAGGGTCAGGCCGCGCCGGCGCACCTGGACGAAATTGTTGCCCAGCGCGATTTCCACCGGTTCTTCTTCGGACGACAGGATCCGGGAAAGCTCGACCACGCCCTTGCGCGGCAGGATAAGCGATCGGCCGTCGCCCTCAACGTCGGCCTCGATCTCGGCCAGCGCCAGCCGATGTCCGTCGGTCGCCACGGCCCGCAGCATGCCGCTGCGGAATTCGATCAGCAATCCGTTGAGATAATGACGCACATCCTGGTTCGCCATCGCGAACGACGTCTTTTCCAGCAGCCAGCCCAGCCGGTCTTCCGAGACAGTCAATCGGTCGGCGTCGTCACCGGCATCGCTTGAAGGAAATTCCGCTGCCGGCAGCGTCGCCAGCGTAAAACGGCTGCGCCCGGCATGCACGGCCAGCTTTTCGCCATTGAGTTGAACATCCAGCCGCACACCTTCGGGCAAGGCCTTGCAGATATCGACCAGCTTTCGCGCCGGTACCGTGACGCTGCCGGCCTGAGCGACATCGGCCGATACCTGTCCGACCATTTCAACTTCCATGTCCGAACCGGTGATCTTCAACCCGTTGTCATCGACCTCGAGCAGGAAGTTGGCCAGGACGGGTAGCGTCTGTCTGCGCTCGACTACGCCAACGACCTGGGTGATCGGTACCAGCAGCGCTTCGCGTTGGATGGAAAACTTCATGGTTACTCCTCGGTCACGGCCGAATGTTTTCGATTCTTGTTGGTTTTAAAAGATCGTCTTCTTAAAAAAAACCAGTAACAATAGCGCCTGTGTGTAAACGTAAAACCATAAAAACTAATTTAATTTCAAACAGTTAGGGAAAAACCCACCCTGTGCGGAGCGCTTTGCAAACTGTGGACAACCACTGGATGAAATCGAGGTCCGAATCCGTCCCGATGTTATCCACAACCTTTTGCCGGTGCCGTCAACAGGCTTATCCCGCCAGCTCCCTCAACAGCTTGGCCTGGTCTTCGCGAAGCCTGGCGTCGGTTTCGCACAAGCTCTCGATTTTACGACACGCATGGAGCACGGTGGTATGGTCCCGGCCTCCGAAAGCTTCGCCGATCTCGGGCAGTGAATGCTGGGTCAGCGCCTTGGCCAGGGACATCGCCATCTGGCGCGGGCGGGCGATGTTTCGCGTCCGCCGTTTCGACAGCAGGTCGGAGACACGAAGCTGGTAGTGGGCGGCGACCACTTTCTGGATGTTTTCCAGGGTGACCTGGCGATCGTGGACGGCCAGCACGTCGCGCAGGATTTCACGCGTGTATTCCTCGTCGATGACGCGTCCGGAAAATCGTGCATTGGCAATCAGGGAATTCAGTGCCCCCTCCAGGTCACGCACGTTCGAGCGCATGCGCCGGGCGATCAGCATCGCAACGTCTTCGTTCAGCTCCAGCCCGGCTTCGGTGGCCTTGGTCATCAGGATCGCCACCCGGGTTTCGAAGTCCGGTGGCTCGATCGGTACCGACAGCCCCCAGCCAAAACGCGAGCGCAAACGCGTTTCGATGCCTTCGACTTCCTTGGGATAGCGGTCGCAGGTCAGGATGATCTGCTGGCGTGATTCGAGCAGTGCGTTGAACGTATGGAAGAATTCTTCCTGCGAACGGTCCTTGCCGGCAAAGAACTGAATGTCGTCGATCAGCAGCGTGTCCACCGACCGGTAGCGCACCTTGAACGCGTCGATGGAGCCGTGCCGGAGCGCCTGGATCATGTCGCTGACGAATTTTTCCGAATGCAGGTAGACGACCTTGAAGTCCGGATTGCGCCGGGCCAGCTCGTGACCGATGGCGTGCAGCAGGTGGGTCTTGCCCAGGCCGGTTCCGCCGTAGAGCAGCAGCGGGTTGTAGGCTTTGCCGGGATCCTGCGTGACCTGCTGGGCGGCCGCGAAACCGAGTTCGTTGGATTTACCGAGCACGAAATTGTCGAACTGGTAGCGTTCGTCCAGACCGGCTGTGAATCCGCCGTTGCTGCGCGAGCGCGACGGACGGGGCGCCTCCTGTCCGTTACCGCCGCCGACCACGACCTGGATGCGGGTCTTGTCGAAACCGTTGGACGCGAAGAAATCGCGAATCAGCGACAGGTAGTGCTCGCTGACCTGCTCGCAGACGAAATCGTTCGGCGCGAGGAGCCGGACCTCGCCCGGGCCGCTTTCTTCCGGCTGCAGCGGGCGCAGCCAGGTGTTGACTTCTTCCAGGGCGATCTCATGCTCGAGGCGTTCGAGACAACGTGTCCACAATGTCGTCGGTGTGTTCAACTTTGTCCGTCCAGCCCGGGATTCAGAGCGCAATATGGCCAAAGAGTATACGTGCCGCCAAATGCATGCGCAGCATCCGCAACCTTCTTTGGCCTGCCGTTTCTCGAGAGTTGCGCCTGGCCCGCGTAAAACGGTATAATCTCGCTCTTTTTCGTCGCCGGCGCGAATCGAACCGATCTCGCCGCAGCAATATTCTTTTGCCCGAGGTATCTGGACATGAAACGCACTTTCCAACCGAGCAAGCTCAAGCGCGCCCGTCGTCACGGTTTTCGCGCGCGCATGGCCACCCGCTCCGGTCGCGCGATCATCAACGCGCGCCGCGCCCGCGGCAGAAAGCGCCTGTCGGCCTGATCCGGCCGCCGGGCCCGTCGGCCGTGCCTGTCGGCGCGAGCAACCAGGCGCACGGATTCGCGGAATGAATACGGCGGGCTTCCCGCGCCAGGCCAGGCTGCTTTCGGGCATCGAGTTCAAGCGCGTCTTCGCGGCCCGGCGGGTCGAATCAAACCGCTACTTCCGCATTCACTGGGCGGTGCGCGAGGCAAACGGATGGCACGGACCTAGACTCGGGCTTGCCATCGCCAAACGCGCAGCGCGCCGGGCAGTGGACAGAAACCGCATTCGCAGAATTGCCCGTGAAACGTTCCGTCACCGTCGATACCGGTTGCGCGAGGCCGATTACGTGGTGCTGGCCAAACCGCCGGCTGCCGAGGCGGATGCACAAACGCTGAAAATCGCTCTCGATCAACTCTGGTTACGGTTTGAATCGCCATGAATACCCGCACCCTTCTGCTGTTGCTGCTCGTCTTTCTCGGCTTCATGGTCTATGTCGAGTGGCAAAGCGATTACGCGAATCCCACGCCGCGGCAGGTCGAAGATCTTCCCGACCAGCGTCAACCGGCGGTCCGCGGGGAAGGCGAGGAGGCCGAGCTGCCGGATCTTCCGGACGCGGCACCGCCCGTCGAGCCCGATCAGGATGAAGCAGCCGGAGACGACAGCCTGCCCACGGCGCAGGTCGCGCGTTCCGGTCAGCGCATCCAGGTCGAGACCGATCGGGTCGTCGCCGAGATCGACCCGGCAGGGGGAACGCTTTCGAGCCTCAAACTGAAGCAATACCCGGTCAGCGTGGACAAGCCCGACGAGCCGTTCGAATTGCTCAGCGAGGAACTGACCGATTTCCACATCGCCCAGGCCGGACTGGTCGATGCTGCGCGCCGGGCGCCGAACCATACGACGACCTACGACTACGACCGGCAGTTCTATGAACTCGCCGGCGGAGCGGAAACCCTGGAAGTACCGCTGACATGGCGCGACGAAAACGGTCTGGAAGTGATCCAGACCTGGGTGTTTGAACGCAATACCTACGTCATCGAACATCGCTTCGAAATTCGCAACCGGGACGAAACCACTTGGGAAGGCAGCCGCTACCTGCGCCTGCAGCGAGCCAGCGGTTCGGGTTCCAACGGCATGACGTTCACCAATCCCGAACGGATCAGCTTCAACGGCGCCGCCGTCTACAGTCCCGACGAAAAATTCCAGAAGCTCAAGTTCAACGATTTCGGCGACGAGCAGTATCGCAGCATGATTACCGGCGGCTGGGCCGGCATGGTGCAGCATTACTTCCTGAGCGCGTGGATTCCGCCGGCCGACCAGCCTGCGCAGTACACTACGCGCCTGCTCGATCGTCAGACCCCGAACCGCTATGCGCTGACCGTGACCTCCAACCAGGTCACCGTGCCTGCCGGGCAGCAGCACGTCTTCGAATCGCGCTTTTTCGCCGGCCCGAAGGATCAGAACCAGCTCGACCAGGTCGCGCCGGGCCTGGGCCTGACCGTCGACTACGGTATCTTCACCGTGTTCTCCAAGCCGCTGTTCTGGCTGCTGGACCATATCCAGGACTTCGTCAAGAACTGGGGCTTGGCGATCATCCTGTTGACCCTGTTGATCAAGCTTGCGTTCTACAAGCTTACCCAGGCGCAGTTCCGATCAATGGGCAAGCTGCGCAAGCTGCAGCCGCGCATTCAGCAGCTCAAGGAACGCTACGGCGACGACCGGCAGAAGTTCGGCCAGGCCATGATGGAGATCTACAAGAAGGAAAAGGTCAATCCGCTGGGCGGCTGCCTGCCTATCCTGGTCCAGATCCCGATCTTCATCGCCTTGTACTGGGTACTGCTGGAATCGGTGGAATTGCGCCAGGCCGGGTTCCTGTGGGTGCCCGACCTGAGCAAGCCAGACCCGCTGTTCATCCTGCCGGTGGTCAACGGCGCGTTCATGATCATCACCCAGCGTCTGACGCCGATGGCGGGCATGGACCCGACGCAGCGCAAGATCATGCAGTTCCTGCCGGTTGCCTTCGCCGTGCTGTTCGCGTTCTTCCCGGCCGGACTGGTGCTGTACTGGGCGTCCAACAGCGGCATCTCGCTGCTGCAGCAGTGGTACATCCTGCGCCAGATCGATGCCGAGGAAGCGCGCGCCCGGGCCTAGAAGACCTGTGCAGGGGTTTCCTTGATTTTCCTTACAGATCATGAGTGAAACCATATGTGCCATTGCCACGCCGCCCGGTCGCGGCGGCGTGGGTGTGGTGCGGATTTCCGGATCGTCCATCGATGAACTTGCCGAACGCCTGATCGGCAAGCTGCCGGAAGCGCGCCGAGCATCGCGGGTCGAGGTCGTCGATGCCGACGGCCAGCTTATCGACGGGGGCCTGGCGCTGTACTTTCCAGCGCCACGCTCGTTTACCGGGGAACATGTGCTCGAACTCCAGTTGCACGGGTCACCGGTGGTGCTGGAAATGGTGTTGCGCGCCTGCGTCGCGGCAGGCGCCCGCAGGGCCGGGCCCGGCGAATTCAGCCAGCGCGCATTCGTCAACGACAAGCTGGACCTGGCCCAGGCCGAAGCGATCGCCGACCTGATCGCGGCCGCCAGCGAACAGGCCGCGCGCGCAGCCAGCCGCAGCCTCGAGGGAGTATTCTCGAAACAGGTCCATTGCCTTTCCGATCGCGTCATCGAACTGCGCGTCTACGTCGAGGCCGCGCTGGACTTTCCCGACGAGGAAATCGACTTTCTGGCCGAGGGCGATGTGCTGGGGCGCGTCGAATCCCTGGTCGACGAAGCCGGCCGATTGTTGACCCAGGCGCGTGCCGGACGGTTGCTGAACGACGGCCTGCGCATCGCCATCGTCGGCAAGCCGAATGCGGGAAAGTCGAGCCTGTTCAACGCGCTGGTCCGACGCGATGCCGCCATCGTCACCGAGGTTCCGGGCACCACGCGCGACGTGGTGCGCGAAACCATCCACCTGGCCGGAATTCCGGTCACGCTGGCCGACACGGCCGGCCTGCGCGAAACCGAAGATGTCGTGGAGCGCGAGGGCGTGCGTCGTGCCGAGGCGGAACTGAATGAGGCCGATCTCGTGCTGTGGGTGGTCGACGTGACCGATGAGGACCCCGGCCCCCCGCCCCGAACCTGTGTGCCGGTGATCCGCATCGCCAACAAGATCGATTGCCTCGACGGTCCGGTTCCCGAAGAGCCGGACAGCGTGGCGATTTCCGCACTGACCGGTGCCGGGATCGAACAACTGGACCAGGCGGTCGCCGGCCGCTTCGACACCGCCGGATCGGGAAGCGGGGAATTTACCGCGCGCGCGCGCCATGTCGAGCAGATCGAACTGGCGCTGTCACACCTGGCCGATGCCCGCGACGTGCTGAAGCAGACCGGTTCCGGTGAACTGGCGGCCGAAGAACTCAAGCGCGGCGCTGAAGCTCTGGGGGAAATCACGGGCCAGGTGCACTCCGATGAACTGTTGGGCAGGATCTTTTCATCGTTCTGCATCGGCAAATGATCCGCTGGGCGGAGACCGTCCGCTGCCGCATCCGCTCCCATTGACTCCCACTGTCGGCCAACCTATTCTCGGGGTTTTCCCTATTCCGAGCTTCCAAAATGCCGACCGCGCTTCAGCAACAGCTTCTCGATCGGGCGCGCAAGACACCCGATCAGCTCTACCTGTGCCAACCGGTCGATCGGCAATGGAAGCACTGGACCTGGGCCGAGGCGCATGCCGAGGCCAGCCGGCTGGCTGAATCGCTGCGCGGCCTGGGCCTGGCGCCGGGCGACCGTGTTGGCCTGATTTCCAAGAACTGCGCGCACTGGGTGATTGCCGATATGGCGTTGATCCTGGCCGGCATGGTCAGCGTGCCGATCTACCCGACCGCCAATGCATCGACGATCCGGCAGGTGCTGGACCACAGCGGTGCGAGCGCCAGCATCATCGGCAAGCTCGAACACGCCGAATCGCAGCTGCCGGGCATCCCCGGCGAAATGCTGACGGTGGCCATGCCGTATCCGGGTGCCCAGGCCAAGTACCAGTGGGCAGACCTGGTATCGGAGCCGGTAGACGATTTCGAAGTGCACGATGCCGGCGAGTCGGACCTGGCCACGCTGCTCTACACCTCCGGTTCCACCGGCGAACCGAAGGGCGCCATGCACAGCTACGCGAATTTTTCTTTCGTCGGCGAATCGCTGGCCACCGCCATCGGCGTGCGCGAGGACGACCGAGTGCTGTCGTATCTGCCGCTGTCGCATTGCACCGAACGGGCTTATGTCGAAGCCACCAGTTTCTACGCCGGGACCACGCTGTATTTCACCGAGTCGCTGGAAACCTTCATGGAAGACCTTCGGCACGCCCGGCCGACCCTGTTCGGTTCGGTGCCCCGATTGTGGAAAAAGTTTCAGCTCGGCGTACTCGAAAATATCCCGCACCAGAAACTCGATCGACTGCTCGGGTTGCCGATCATCAACATCATGCTCCGCAGGAAGATCAAGCGTGGGCTGGGCCTGGACAAAGGCGAGTGGTTCGCGAGCGGATCGGCGCCGATCGCCCCGGTGCTGCTGGAATGGTGGCATCGGGCAGGAGTGACGATCTGCGAGGGCTGGGGCATGACCGAGACCTTTGCATACGGCACCCAGATCGGCCGCGGCGAAAAGCCGCGTTTCGGCACCATCAGCAAGGCGCTGCCCGGCGCGGACCTGAAGACCGGTGACGAAGACGAACTGCTCATCCGCTGTCCTTGCCTGATGCAGGGCTATTACAAGAACGAGGACCTGACCGCGGCAAGCTTCGACAACGACTATTTCAGGACCGGTGATCGCGCTTTCATCGACGAAGAAGGCTGGGTCAGGATCACCGGCCGGGTCAAGGAAGTCTTCAAGACCACCAAGGGAAAGTACATCGCGCCGGTGCCGCTGGAAAGTCTTCTGGCCAAGAACGAGATCATCGAACAGGCCTGCGTCGTCGGCGAACACCTGGATCAGCCGGTTGCGCTGGTCCAGCTTGCCGAACACATCGACCTGGAAATGCGCGAACTCAGGTGCAGGCTGGTCGAGAGCCTGGAATCGGTCAACGCCGAACTGGAATCGCACCAGCGGATCAGCCATATCATCGTCATCCGCGAACGCTGGACCATCGATAACGAACTGCTCACCCCGACGCTCAAGATCCGTCGCGAAGCGATCGAGGAACGCTATCATCCGATCATAGAACACGCCGCCGACCGCGTATCGTTTCACGCCGGAACGGAAGCCGCGTAAAGACTTTCCTGATTACGTTTCCACTTCAGCCATCGAATCCCGGGCAGGTGCGTTGAGCGAAGCGAACACGCATCGAATGGACTGGCGGAACCGGAAAGCCGCAAAAAGCGAGTTACACGAAGAAGGCACGAAGAGCACGAAGTTTCAGAATCAGAAGGTTTTGTTCGTGACCTTCCCGGCTTTTTCTTGCCCCGCGTCCGGTTTCGCCTTCCCTGACGTCTTGGCGAGGACTGTCTACCGGTTTCGTTTGATGAGACACCCCAAGCGGATTTTGAACACGGTCCCAAAGCAGTGTAATCTGTCTCGCTTCCCGAAACACATCACGGCCAACCCGATGTTCAGAATCGTCTTCGCATCCCTTGTTCTCGCACTCGCCGTTACCGCCAACGCCGAAATCGAGCCCGCCCCCGACCGCGATCGCGGGGAAGGCCCGTTCGAGCAGCTCATTCTGAGGGGCGGCATCCTGATCGATGGCACCGGCGCGCCGCCCATCGGCCCGGTCGACATCGTCATCGAAGACGATCGCATCGCCCGGATCGCCCGGCTGGGCGCGCCCGGCGTGCCGATTCCCGACGAGGATCGTCCCGGGCTGGCCGAAAACGGCCGCGAAATCGATATTTCCGGCCAGTACGTACTGCCGGGGTTCGTCGACATGCATGCCCACATCGGCGGCAAGGCGCAGGGCACGCCGGCCGAATACGTGTTCAAGCTGTGGTTGGGCCACGGCATCACCACGGCGCGCGATCCCGGTTCGGGCAACGGCCTGGAGTGGACGCTGACCGAACGGGCGCGCAGCGAAAATGGTGAAATCGCCGCGCCGCGGATCCTGGCTTACGTCACTTTCGGCCAGGGTCGCGATCGACCGATCACCACTCCGCAACAAGCGCGCGAATGGGTGCAGGAAGTCAAGCAACGCGGCGCCGACGGCATCAAGTTCTTCGGCGCGCCGCCCGAGGTGTTGCTGGCGGCCATCGAGGAAGCCGATGAACAGGGCATGGGCACGGCGATGCACCACGCGCAGATGGACGTGGCCCGGGCCAACGTGCTCGATACCGCACGCGCCGGGCTGACCACCATGGAACACTGGTACGGCCTGCCCGAGGCGCTGTTCGCCGACAAGACCATCCAGCATTACCCGGCCGACTACAACTACGCCGATGAATATCATCGTTTCTCCGAGGCGGGCAAGCTCTGGCGCCAGGCCGCCGGGCCGGACCACCCCCGCTGGAAGGCGGTGCGCGATGAACTGATCGAGCTCGATTTCACGCTGGATCCCACGCTGACCATCTACCAGGCCAATCGGGACTTCATGGCCGCACGGACTGCCGAGTGGCATCGAGACTACACCCTCCCCGGCCTGTGGGATTTCTACGCACCCAGCCGTCAGGCGCACGGCAGCTACTGGTTTGCATGGTCGACCGAAAACGAAGTCGAGTGGCGGCAGAACTATCGTCGCTGGATGGAATTCATCAATGACTACAAGAACCACGGTGGACGCGTTACCGTCGGCTCGGATTCGGGCTATATCTACAAGCTCTACGGCTTCGGCTACGTCGAGGAGCTGGAAATGTTGCAGGAGGCCGGCTTTCACCCGCTGGAGGTTCTGCGCGCGGCTACGCTGCACGGCGCCGAGACTCTGGCTCTGTCGCAGATCACCGGCTCGGTGGAAGTCGGCAAGGCCGCCGACCTGGTCGTCGTTGGCGAGAACCCGCTGGCCGACTGGAAGGTGCTGTTCGGCACCGGCGCGGTGCGAGTGAATAAAGACAACGAAGTCGTGCGCACCGAAGGCGTGCGCTACACGGTCTCGCGCGGCATCGTCTACGACGCCGCCGAATTGCGCAGCGACGTGCGTGCGATGGTGCGCGAGGCGTGGGACGACGCCGGTCGCGAACTGCTCCAGCCCGGGATTGCCGCCGCGCCCTGAACTTCGCGCTGATCGATAACTTCGGTCTTTTTATCCGGTCGAATGGATGGCAGAGGCCGGATGCATGATTTTCCGGGACGATCCGTTCCCGTTGAAGTGCGGGCAAGTCGGCGGCGGTTGCGCCGGCCGAGCCGAACAAGCAGTGTAGACTCGTTGTCCATATGGGCTTGGGTAGCCAGTTGAACCGTTTCGAACAGTCTGTTTCACCCTTTCTCAATCGAGGCCTTTCCGTTGAGCCGTTTTTCGTCAAGCCGCCCGTCGCTACACGGAACATTCCGGCGCCGCCTGCTGGCGGCGCTGTTGCTGGCCGGGCTGTTGTCGGGATGCCAGACCACGCAGGAGCAGGAAACCACCGAAACACAGCAGCCGCCCGAAACCCCGGCGCCTGAAACCCCGCCGCCGAGCAAAGAACGCGAACAGGCGGCGGAGAAATCCGACCCGGCGCCCGAGGCTGGCGAAAGCCGGGCCGCCGCTGAAGTTCCGCCGGAAGCCGCGCCGGAAAACGCCGAAGCCGCCGAGCTCGAGCCGGAGCCGGCACCGGCCGAGGCGCGCGAATTGCCGGAAGACGAACCCGAACCGTCCGAGCCGGGTGAATCCGCACGCGAACGCGAGGCGACGGCGCAACCCGAGCGCCCGGCGGCGGCGCCGCCTGCGGGCGGCACGGCGGGATCCGGGCAGACGGCCGGCGGCACCGGCGCGACCACAGCGGAACAACGCTCCGACGCCACGGAGGCGGCGCAGAATTCCGATGAGCGATTCACCGAAGCGATGCGTCGGTTCGACGGGCGACTGGCGCGCGAGCGCTTCGGCGCGGCCGGCGGCGCTGACGGTCCTGCCGGCAGTGACGGCGGCAGTGGCAGTGGTGGTGGCCAGGCCGACGACGCGGACCAAAGCGGATCCGGCACGCTGGCCGGATCCGGTAACCCGTTCGAGGAAGGTCGGAGCGACGACGAACAGGACCCGAACGCGACCGGAAGGGGTGGCATCGGCCAGCGCAGCAGCGGCGCGCCGCCGCCGGGAACGCCCGACGGCAGCGACGACGACATCGTTGCGCGACAGTTGCGCGAGGCCGCCGAGACCGAGACCGACCCGGCGCTGCGCGCGCGTCTTTGGGAAGAATATCGGGCCTACAAGAATGATCAGATCTGACGCCGTGCCGAGTTCCCGGTTTGCCGCCTTTGCACTGCTGGTGCTGCTGGCCGGTTGCGCGACCGGGCCGGATCGGGCCGATGCGCCGCCGACGCCGGTGGAGCCGCTCGAGCTGGCCACGCGGGAACTGCCGGCCGATGAGGTGCTGGACATCCAGGTCGCGCGTTTCGAGGTCGACGTGCCGTCCAGCCCGGAACAGGTCGAGGTCGAGCAGGTGTTCACCGAAGTGCGCGGTGCCGAAGCGCGCTACGTGCCCTACACCTTGCGCCAGACGCTGCAGCGCAGCGGTCACTGGGGCGATGTCCGGGTGGTGCCCATTCCCATGGAGGGCGCGGAGCTGCAGCTCACCGGACGCATTCTGGATTCCCACGGCGAAGTGCTGGAAATCGAAGTGCGCGCCGAGGACGCGACCGGCCGGGTCTGGCTGGACCGTGAGTACAGCGAAGACATCAACGGTGCGCGCTACCGCAACGCGAACGGCGCCGGCGCCGATCCGTTCCAGTCGCTGTACAACCGGATCGCCAACGACCTGGTCGAGGCGCGGGCCGAACTTGCCGCTGCAGACCGGCGCGAGATCTCCGAGGTGGCGCAGCTGCGCTTTGCCGCCCAGCTCGCGCCGCAAGTCTACGAGTCGCGCCTGGTCGAGGCCGATGACGGCACGCTCGCAGCCAGGTCCGCGCCCGATCCGCTGGCCGGCGCGATCGACGAAGCGCGCCAGCGCGATGCGCGGATGATCGACATCCTAGACCAGCACTACAGCGATTTTTACCGGCAAATGGAAATCCCCTACGGCGACTGGCGCGAGGCCAGCTACCGCGAGATGCAGAACCTGAAAGAGCTGCGGCGCCAGGCCAATACGCGCAAGGCGCTGGGCGCACTGGCCATCATCGGCGGCCTTTTCGGCGCCATCGAGGCGGATTCCAGCCTGGGCCAGCTGGCCTCGCAGGCTTCCATCATCGGCGGGGTTTACGCCGTGTCCAGCGGCATCGACAAGAGCCGCCAGACCAGCATTCACGTCGAATCGCTGCGCGAACTGGGCCGTTCGCTGGAGCGCGACCTCGCGCCGCAGGTCGTCGACGTCAAGGACAAGACGGTTCGCCTGACCGGGTCGGCCGAGGTGCAGTACCGGCAATGGCGCGAAATACTGGCCGAGATGGTGGCCGAACAGGCCGACACGGCCGAACGCGGCCAGGCTGAAAGCGCGGCTGCACCGGCCCAGGATTCACCCGAGTGAACCGGCGCGCGTAAACGATGGCGGAATCGGAATCTACGTCAGACAGGCGTGACGCCCGTTCGGGCGAACGCTGGATCAAACCGGCCGAATACCGCCCGCCGGCGCTGGCGCGCAAACGGCCGTTGCTGCCCTTGCTTATTCTTGCAGCAACCGTGACCGGCGGGCTGGCGGTGGCCGGAACGTTATGGTTCGTGCTGACCATGCGCGCGGTGGAAATCGAGGTGGTACCCGAGCCCGATCGGATTTCGCTCGACGGGCTCACGCTGCGCATCGGAGAGAACTGGCTGGCCCGGCCGGGACAATACAGGGTCGCCGCGGCGCATCCCGGCTACCGCGATCTGCAGCAGCAAATCCAGGTTTCCGCCGACGAACCGGCACGCTTCGAATTCCAGCTCGAACCGCTGCCCGGAAAGGTCAGTTTCAGCGGCACGCCGCGCGATGCCGAAATCCGCGTCGACGGCGACGCCGCGGGCAACGCGCCGCTGGAGGACCTGGCCCTGGACGGCGGCGAATACCAGCTCGAGATCCGCCACCCCGATTACTTGCCCGAACGCCGGCTGCTTGTCGTCGAGGGGCGCGGCGAATCGCAGGCCGTCGACTTCGACCTGACCCCGGCAACCGCGCAAATCGAAGTGTCGTCCGCGCCGGCAGAAGCCGAGATCACGGTCAACGGCGAATCCGCCGGGACCACGCCGGCGACTCTGAAGCTGGACGCCGGCGAGCAGCGGATCGCGCTGTCCAGGCCGGGTTTCAGAACCTGGAGCGAAACGATAACCGTCGAGGGCGGGGTGGCGCGCGCGCTGCCGGAGGTGGACCTCCAGCCGGCCCCTGCAGGCATCGCGATTCGCAGCGATCCGGACGGCGCCGAAGTAACCCTCGACGGGGAGGTCGTCGGCACCGCGCCGCTGGAAGTCGAGCTCGAGCCCGACCGGCCTATCACGATTGCGTTGTCCCTGGCAGGCTACCGGACGCTGACGCGCACGCTGACTCCGCAGGCCGACGTTCAGAGCACGCTGCGCGGCGAGCTGGAACCGATCAACGCCGTTCTGGAAGTCCGCGCCGACCCGGACGACGCCCGCGTGTTCATCGACCGCGAGCCGGCCGGAACGGTGGGCCCGGAAGGCCTGCAGTTCGAACTGCCGGCGCGCGAATATGCGCTGGTCTTCCGGCGCCAGGGCTATGCCGACGCCGAGCGCGAGGTGCGGCTGGACCCGGACCAGCCGACAGAAGTGGCGGTCGACATGTTGACCGAGCTGGAAGCGCGCATGGCGCGGGTCCAGCCGCTGATCCGCGCCGCCGATGGCCAGACTCTGCAGCTGGTCGAGCCCGGCGCGTTCGACATGGGCAGCCCGCGCGGCCAGCAGGGCCGCCAGGCCAATGAGCGGCAGCGGCCGGTGCGGCTCGAGCGGCTGTTCTACATGGGCCTGCACGAGGTCACCAACGAACAGTTCCGCCGCTTCCGCCCGCAGCATTCCAGCGGCATCGCCGGCGACGAGACGCTGGACAACGACGAGCAGCCCGTGGTGCGGGTGAGCTTCGACGATGCGGCTGCATTCTGCAACTGGCTGAGCGAACGCGAAGGGCTGGAACCGGCCTACCGGTCCACGCGCCGAGGCTATCGCCTGGTCGAGCCGATTACCCGCGGCTACCGACTGCCGACCGAGGCCGAGTGGACCTGGGTGGCGCGCTTTGCCGGCGCGCGCAAGCTGAAATACCCGTGGGGCGAAAGCATGCCGCCGCCGCCGAACGCCGGCAACTTCGCCGACCAGTCGGCCGCCGGGCTGGTATCCAGCGTGCTGCCGGACTACGATGACGGGCGGCCGGCCTCTGCGCTGGTCGGCGCCTTCGAGCCGAATACGCTGGGTTTTTACGATTTCGGCGGCAACGTTTCGGAGTGGACCGGCGACGGCTACGAGATCCGGCTCAATCAGAGCGTCGAACCCGAGATCGACCCGGTCAACAACACGAGCGGTCCGCACCGCGTGGTGCGCGGCTCGAGCTGGCGCCATGCCGGCATCACCGAACTGCGCCTGGCCTGGCGCGAACGGGTCGGCGAGGCGCGCGACGATCTCGGCTTCAGGATTGTTCGATATGCGGAGTAGACCCCACATGCAACGAAGACCGATCAAGAGAAAACCCGTCTGGCTGCTGACCCTGGCCATGCTGATCATCGCCGTACTGATCCTGGTCAATCGCGGCCTGCCCGAAACCGCCGCCCAGGCCGAAACCGAGAGCCGGATCATCGCCGAGCGCGCGGTCGACTTCCCGGCCGATATCTGATGGCTGTGAAATTCGGCGGGCTTTCGCGCGAGTTCCTGTTCCAGGTCGGGGCACTGGTGGTGGCCGTCGTGATCGTTCATTCGCTCTACACCGGCGTCGTCCGGCCGAACGCCAACGAGGCGCTGGAGGAACAGCGTATCCAGCTGATGGAGGAACCCGAGCGCAGCCTGGACCGGTCGCTGTGGGTGATCGTGATGGATCCGGAGCAGGAAGTCTGTTTCATCCTGCTGTTCTGGAGCCTGGCGCTGATGTTCGACAAGGGGCGCGAAGTGGTCTCGCAGCGGCGCCAGCTCGGACGCGACCTGGTGCCGGTCGGGCGCGGCCAGAGCATCCTTCCCGAGGACGCGCGCGACTACGCCCGGGCGATCGAAGTGCTGGAGCCACGCCAGCGCGAGGGCCTGTATGCGCGCGCGCTGCACACCGCGCTGCAGCGATTCCGCGCCACGCGCAACCTGCACGACGTTTCCGAATCGGTCGAATCGGTCTGCCGTGCCGAGCACGAGCGCATGGACTCCGAACTCGGCATGGTGCGCTACATGGCCTGGGCGATTCCGTCGATCGGCTTCATCGGCACGGTGCGGGGCATCGGCGCGGCGCTGTCCATGGCCCACCAGGCGGTGGAAGGCGACATCACCGGCGTGACCGCCTCGCTGGGCACGGCCTTCAACTCGACCCTGATCGCGCTGCTGCTGAGCATCATCCTGATGTTCGTGCTCTACCAGCTGCAGCAGTTCCAGGAGCGCCTGGTACTGGATACCCAGTCGGCGTGCGATCGCAACCTGCTGCAGTTCATGCAGGTGCGCTGAAATGACGCGGCGGCTGCTCGAAATCAACGATGTGGCTTTGCTGGTGGCCGACGCCGGCGGCAACCTGGTGACCTCGCCCGGCCAGATCATCTGCGGCGAGGGCCCGCACGAGGAATTGCGCGTCGGGCGCGCGGCCAGCGAACGCCGACGGATCAATCCGCGCGCTACGCACGATCGCTTCTGGGCGGCGCTGGATCAGGCGCCGCTGCCGTACGCGGCCGGCCCGGCGCGCTCCAACGCCGATCTGGTCTGGCTGCATCTGCGCGAGTTGCTGTCGGCGCTGGATCGCGGGGAAGAAGACTCATGGACGCTCGTGGTGCCGGCGGCCTACGGTGACGAGCAGCTTGCGCTTTTGCTGGGCATCGCCGGGAGCCTGGACATCCGGGTCGAACGGCTGGTCAGCGCGCCGGTGATCGCGGCCGCCGCGGCCGGTACGGACAGCCACAGCGTGATCATCGACGCCCACTGGCACCGTTTTTCGGCCGACCGCGTTGCCGCGTCCGGGCCGGGCCATCGGCTGGACTCCGACGGTGTGTTCGACAGCCGGGCGCCGGGTGCACGCGGGCTGGGCGCGCTGTTCGACGCCTGGGCCACCGTGGTCAACGACGTCTTCGTCAGCCAGACCCGGTTCGACCCCAGCCACGACGCGGTCGTCGAACAGGGCCTTTACAACCGCCTGCCCGAGTGGCTGGCACGCATGGAACGCGGCGAAGAGGTGGTAGCCGAACTGGACGTCGGCGAACACCGCTACCGCGCCGAGTTGTCGGCCCCGGCCTTCGTCGCCGCCGCCGAGCCGTTCTACCGCGGGCTGACCGACCGGATTCGCCAGGCCGGGGCCGACACGCTGGTGCTGCGCCACCGGTTGGCCGGTCTGCCGGGCCTGGCGCAGCGCATCGCCGAGGCCGGTTTCGCCGAACCCCGCTGGATCGATCAGGATACCGTCGTGCGAGCCGCGCTCGAATTGCCGCCGGCAGGAACGGCCGGCGCCGACGGCGCGGTGCCGCTGACGCTGGCGTTGGGTGGCGCAACGGCGCCCGAGGCCGGCGACAGCAACGATCGCGCGCCGACCCATGTGCTGATCGACGGCAGCGCGCTGGGCATAGACGCCGCGGGCCGCGCATTGAACGCGCACTGGCGGCTGGTGCGCGAGCCCGACGGCCGGGTCATGCTGATCGGCGATGCGGACGCACCGGAACATTCGCCGGCGGCAATCAACGGGCGGTCCGCGCCGCTGCGCGCCGCGCTGGACAGCGGCGACCGGGTCGTCATCGGCAACGACGAATTCGTGCTGCTGCGGGTGGAAGATCGTGGCGTGAAAGATTCCGGCGTGGACGATCCTGGTCTGGACAACAGTGGCGCGAAAGATCGCGGAGCAAAAGCGCGTGGACCGTCGTAATCGACCCGGCCTGACTTTCAGCCTGTCGTTCCTCGACGTGATGTCGGTCGGCCTGGGCTCGGTCATCCTGATCTTCCTGATCATCAATCACGCCAGCGAAGTCGTCTCGCGCCAGGCGACCGCCGAGCAGGCCGAAACGCTGCAACGGGTGCAGGCCGAATTCGACGCGCGCGAAGCCACGGCCGAAGCGCTGGCGCAGGCGCTGGAGTCGCGCGAGGAACAGCTGCAGGGCGCGCGCGCGCGGCTCGCCGAGCTGCGTCGAATGGTGGCGGCCGAGGAAGACGACGATTCCGGTGCGACCCGTGAAGAGGCCGTGGCCGCGCTGCGCGAGGAAGTGCGCGAACTCGAGCGCCGGGTCGCCGACCTGCGGCGAGAGAGCATGCAGCGGCAAAGCGCCGACTCGATGTTCTCGCGCTCCGGCGAGGGCCGGCGGCAATATCTCACCGGCCTGCGCGTCGACGGCGAACGGGTACTCATCCTGCTCGACACCTCGGCCAGCATGCTGGCCGAAACCATCGTCGACGCCATCCGCCTGCGCAACATGGACCGCGCGGCCTGGAGCCGGGCCGACAAGTGGCAGCGGGCGCTGGAATCGGCCGAATGGATGGCCGCCCAGCTTTCGCCGGGCGCGCAATATCAGATCTACACCTTCAACGAGCAGGCGCGCTCGGTCGTCGAGGACAGCACCGGGCAATGGTTGGACGTCGACGATCGCGGCACGCTGATCGATGCGCTGGGGCGCATGCGCGACGCGCGGCCGGGCGGCGGCACCAGCCTGCACAACGCGTTCGGGGCGGCCGCGGCGCTTTCGCCGGCACCGGATGAAATCTTCCTGGTCACCGACCACACGCCCACCGCCGGCGCCAGCGGGGCCGGCCGGGGCCGGGTCAGCCCGGAAAGACGGCTGCAACTGTTCGCCGAGGCCGCGCGTCGGCTGCCGGGCGGCGCGGCGGTCAACGTCATCCTGCTGCCGATGGAAGGCGACCCGATGGCCGCCAGCCAGTTCTGGCAGCTGGCCAACGTCACCGGCGGCGTGATGTTGTCGCCGGCCAGCGATTGGCCATGACGACGTCATGAGGAGGCGCCCATGAGCCTGTTGAATCGCGATCGGCGCGGCGTCGGCGGCAACAACCTGTCCTTCCTTGACGTCATCAGCGCCGGTTTCGGCGCCATCGTGCTGCTGCTGGTGATCACCAAGAGCGCCGAGCCCACCCGGATCGTGGAGCAAGGCCTGGATATTCGCGACCAGCTCGAAGCCATGGCGCAGGCCCTGCCGGCGGTCAATGCCCGGGTGGATCGGTTGCGCGCCCGGCTGGGCGATCGCGATTCGGAGCTGCAGGCGCTGGAGCGGCGGATCGCGTCGATCGCCCCGCGTGCCGCCGAAGCGCGCCAGCGCGCAGCCGAGACGCAGCTGGACGAACGCACCGCCGAGACCGTATCCGACCGGTTCGAGGCCGCACGCCAGGCGCTGACCGAGGAAATGCGCCGGCTCCAGGAGCGCGGCGCGCTGACGCCGGACAACATGGTCGCCGGAATCCCGGTCGACAGCGAATACCTCATCTTCGTCATCGACACCTCCGGCAGCATGCTGCGCCAGTGGGGCAACGTGGTGCGCAAGATGGAAGAAACGCTGGAGCTCTATCCCCAGGTGCGCGGCATCCAGATCATGAACGACATGGGTCAGCTGATGTTCGACCAGTACGCCAACGAGTGGATGCCGGACACGCCGTCGCGCCGCCGCGTGATCATCTCGCGCATGATGCGCTGGAAGCCGTTTTCCAACAGTTCGCCGGTCGAGGGCATCCGCCGCGCCATCGCGAATTTTCACGACCCGGAAAAGACCATCAGTATCTGGGTCTTCGGCGACGAATTCACCGGCGTTTCGATCCAGCGGGTGCTCGACACGGTCGAAGCCCTCAACCCCAGGGGCGACGACGGCCGGCGCCGGGTGCGCATCCACGGCGTCGGCTTTCCCACCCAGTATCTCGAAAACCGCGGCATCAGCATCAGCGGCATCCGTTTCGCGCTGCTGATGCGCGAACTGGCCCGGGCCCACGACGGCACCTTCGTCGGGCTGCGCGCACGCAACTGAACGTTCCGACCGCACCACCGCGGCCCTCGGTGGTGTAGGCTTTGCGCCCCGATCCCAGACAGGTGTCTTGCCGTGACCGCGAATTTCAGACTGTTTCTCGCCCTCTTGCTGGCCCTCGCGCTGGCCGGCTGCAATTCTTCCGACCAGCCCGCGCCGTCGAACGAAGCCGAAGAATCGGCCGGGCAGGCATCGTCCGGCGGGCCGGAGCTGCCCGAAGGCGTCACGCTGGTCGAGCGCTTCGAAGGCGACGACAGCGGCATTTCGATCCCCTATGAAAAATACCGGCTGAACAACGGCCTGACCGTGGTGTTGCACGAAGACCACTCCGACCCGCTGGTGCACGTGGACGTGACCTACCACGTCGGCTCCAACCGCGAGGAGCCGGGCCGCTCCGGGTTCGCCCACTTCTTCGAGCACATGATGTTCCAGGGCTCGGAAAACGTCGCCGACGAGGAGCACTTCAAGATCGTCTCCAATGCCGGCGGCACGCTCAACGGCACGACCAATACCGACCGCACCAACTACTTCCAGACCGTGCCGGCCAACCAGCTCGAGACGGTGCTGTGGCTGGAAGCCGACCGCATGGGCTTCCTGCTCGACGCGGTGACCCAGGAGAAGTTCGAGGTCCAGCGCGAGACGGTCAAGAACGAGCGCGGCCAGCGCGTCGACAATCAGCCCTACGGGCGCGCGCTGGAGACGCTGAACAAGACGATGTACCCCGAGGGCCATCCGTATTCCTGGCCGGTCATCGGCTGGATCGAGGACTTGAACCGCGCCGATCTGAACGACCTCAAGCGCTTCTTCCTGCGCTGGTACGGGCCCAATAACGCCGCGCTGTCCATCGGCGGCGACATCGACCCGATCGAGACCCTCGAGCAGGTGGTCAAATACTTCGGCCCGATTCCGGCCGGCCCGGAAGTCGAGGACCTGTCCGAGCAGCCGGCCGAGCTGGACGTCGATCGCTACGTGACGCTGGAAGACAACATCCACCTGCCGGCGCTGGCGGTGATGATGCCGACGGTGTACGCGAACCATCCCGACGAGCCGGCACTGGACGCGGCGGCCAAGATCCTCGGTCAGGGCCAGGCCTCGCTGCTGTATCAGCGCCTGGTCCAGACCGGCCGCGCGGTGCAGGCCAATGTGGTGCATTCGTGCAAGGAACTGGCCTGCGAGATCTGGTTCATCGTCATCCAGAACCCGCAGTCCGGCGAAAGCCTGGCCGAAATGGAAGCCGCGGTGCGTGAGACGCTGGACGAATTCGCCGAGCGTCCGGTCAGCGAGGACGACCTGCAGAAATTCAAGGCCCGGTACGAGGCCGGGCGCGTGTTCGCGCTGCAGTCGGTCGCCGGCAAGGTCAGCACGCTGGCCTCCTACGAGACCTTCACCGGCAGCCCGGCCGGCATCGCCGAGGAAATCGAGCGCTACCGCAACGTCGAGACCGAAGATGTCGAGCGCGTGTTCGCCGAATACATCCAGGACCAGCCGGCGGTACTGTTGAGCATCGTGCCCAACGGCCGCCCGGAGATGGCCGCGGCCGAGCCCGACTTCGACGCCGGTGAACGCGAAATCCCCGAATCCTATGGCGACGAGGGCGAGGAACTGGCGCTGCGCGAGGCCCAGGACACCTTCGACCGAAGCCAGCCGCCCACCCCGGGCATGAACCCGCAGGTGGAATTGCCGCCGATCCGCGACGCGAAGCTTGAAAACGGCGTGCGCGTGCTGGCCGTCAACAACAACGAGACGCCCACCGTCACGCTGCGCACCGTGTTCGCCATGGGCCAGCGCGACGAACCGGCCGGCAAGGCCGGGCTGGCGGCGCTCACCGCGTCGATGATGGGTGAGGCCACCGACCAGCGCAGCGCGGCCGAATTCGCCGCGGCGCTGGAACGCATCGGCGCCAGCATCAGCGTCAACGCCGGCACGTACCGCACGACCGTCACGCTGAACGTGCTCGCCCGCCACCTGGACGAAGCCGTGCCGCTGCTGATGGAACGCGTGCTGGAGCCGGCGTTCACCGAGGAGGACTTCGCGCGCGTCAAGCAGCAGACCATCGAAGGCCTGATGCAGAACCGCAAGACGCCCCAGGGCCTGGCCAACCGCGCGCTGGGCGCGGTGCTGGAAGGCCCGGAAAACCCGCTTTCCTATCCCCAGGCCGGCATCCCGGACACCGTCCAGGCCATCACGCTGGAAGACGTGCGCGCATTCCACGCCGCCCACGTGCCCGCCCACCTGGAAGGCGTGCTGGTCAGTTCCAGTCTGCCCGATGATGAAACCATCGCCGCAATGGCCCCGCTGGGCGCGCTGGAAACGGCCGCGCCGGAGCGTCCGGCAATCGACCAACGCCCGGAAATCGAGGGCCGAACGCTGTACCTGGTCGACAAGGCCGAGGCCGCCCAGTCCAGCCTGCGCGCCGGCCAGCACGCGATTCCCTATGACGCGCTGGGTGACTTCTACCGTGCCGGTCTCGCCAACTTCGTTCTCGGCGGCACGTTCAACAGTCGCATCAACCTGAACCTGCGCGAAGACAAGGGCTACACCTACGGGGCACGCACCGGTTTCTCCGGCGGCCCGGAACGCGGGCGCTTCGTGTTCTCCTCGGAAGTCAACCGCGACGCCACCGCCGCGTCCATCACCGAGGTGCTCACCGAGCTCGAGCGCTACGTCGAGGAAGGCATGAGTCAAGACGAGTTCGAATACATGCGCTCGGCCATCGGCCAGCGCGACGCGCGCGAGTACGAAACGCCGGCGCGCAAACTGCGCCTGCTCGACAACATTCTCACCTACGACCTGCCGCTGGACTACCGCTCGCGCCAGAACGAGATCCTGGCCGACGTCGACCGCGAAACCCTCAACGAAATGGCGGCGCGCCACATCGACCCGGACAACATGGCGATTGTCGTCGTCGGCGACGAGGCCACCATCCGCGAGGAACTCGAAGCGCTGGAAGTGCCGATCGTCGAGCTCGACGAGGACGGTTTCGTCAAGGATTCGACCGAGTAGTCGAGATCGATAATCAACCGCGCAAAGCACGACACGAGACACGAAGAACACGAAGAAGGCACCAAGGCCATGACGGGCATTCTCGCCCTCTCCCCTGCTTGCGGGGGGAGGGTTGGGGTGGGGGCAAGAATGCCGCCGAACTGTTCATCCAGGCGCCCGAATGAGCTTGCCATCCCAAAGGAGGAAAAATGAAGGACTGGAAACGAATTCTGACTCCCGCCATTGGTCTGGTGATGCTTTGCGCCTGTTCAGGCGACAGCGATGATTTGCCCGCTGGCGGCGCTCAAACCGGCCCGGAGGCGGCGGAATGGACGCGCGTCTCGCGCCTGAACACCTATACGGATGGATACGGGTCGGTCATTGCAATTGCGATGGTCGAGAACATGCTCGACTCCCCGCTCGAGGCCGTCGAAGTCGCAATGATACTCAGCGCCGCCGACGGCGAGGAACTCGACCGGACGGGTGCACAGATCGCGCTGCTGCCGCCCGGAAGCGCCAGCCCGGTCAAGGTGGTGTTCAATGACGGCGATGACACCGAGTGGGATACGGTCGAGCCGCTGGTGTGGCGCGCACGGCGCCCGGAAGACAGTGCCGCCTACACGGAACTGCGGCTGGAAGATGTCACCGACGGCAACGACCCCGCCTCCTCCTACGTCCACCAGGCCTCTGGCACGGTTCGCAACGTGGGCGAAGGCAATGCAGGGTTCGTCATGATCCATGCGGGCTTTTTCAACGACCAGGACGAACTCGTCGCCGTGGCGCACGGCGGCGCTGGCGGAGAGCTGGCGCCAGGCGGGGAAGCCGATTTTTCCGTCGGGACGAACACCGCCGCTGACGATATCTTCCGAGTGGAACTGTTCCCGATGGCCCGGAAGATGGATTGACCAGTGGGCCAGGGAATCTGGTCGGGCCGATATAAACCAGTTTAGTAGCCCGCATAAGCACGCAGCCCGCATGCGGGAAATTTCACACAACCCACCACCCCGCCTGATCGAAAACCCGCGACCGACCTTGCAAAACGCCGTATCACGTGGCTACACTCGGAAGCGGGCTGCAGGGCAAATCGACAGGCAGGGACATGGGCGATCAACAAACTTCAGCTCAATCCGTCCAGCGGGCTTCTTGCCCCAAGCGCGCCGCGCTGCACCACGTGCGTGTAGATCATGGTTGTGCGCACATCGGAATGTCCCAGAAGCTGCTGAATAGTGCGAATATCCGCGCCTGTCTCAAGCAGGTGCGTTGCAAAGCTGTGGCGGAACACATGACACGTGACCGGCTTGCGGATGCCCGCTCGTGCACTTGCTGTCTTGACGGCCCGCTGAACGGTACTGTTGTAAATGTGAAACCGCGCGAGCTTTCCGGTGCGCGGCTCCCGACTGAGATTGCGCGCCGGAAAAACGAACTGCCAGGCGTCTTCAAAGCGTGCGTTCGGGTATTTCCGGTCCAGCGCATGCGGAAGAATCACGCCGCCCCGCCTGCGCAAGCGATCGTCGGCGCACAGAGCCAGCGACTGCTCGATGCGTTCCGACAGCGCTGGAATACACGAATCGGCCAGCACCGTAATCCGGTCTTTCGCGCCCTTCCCGTCGCGCACCAGGATCGATCGCCGGTCGAAATCGACATCCTTCACCCGCAGTCGGGTCGCCTCGCCAATCCGCAATCCGGACCCGTAGAGCAACCCAACCAGCAGGTCGTACGGCGGCGTCAAGTGTGCAAGTACCGCACGCACTTCCCCTACTGTCAACACAACCGGAACTCGCTCAGGTCGTTTGGCTCGAACCACTTCGTCCAGCCACGGGAGATCGATTTCGAGAACCTGCCGGTACAAAAAAAGAAGCGCATTCAATGCCTGGTTCTGCGTCGAGGCCGCGCAATGACGATCGACCGCGAGGTGACTGAGAAAAGCCGTCACCTCGTTGGCGCCCATTGCTTTCGGATGGCGCTTGCCGTGAAACAGAATGAACCGCTTCGCCCAGTGCAGATACGCCTTCTCGGTACGCAAACTGTAGTGCTTCACCAGGATAATCCGGCGCATTCGTTCGAGGAGCTTTTCGGCCATGGTGGAAACCTGAGAACAATCAAAACCATTAAAGTCCGGGCGGAGCCAGTTCGAAATGGGAATATGGGTCCTTTCCGGGTAGGAAAAACGGAAAGAATCAATCGGAAAATGCCGCATATCTCCGGCGTGATTTCTGAGCGAGCTATTAAAATCAGAAGATTACGCAGGAAAAACCCGGCGGCAGGCGGGATAAAAAAGCAAAACGCTCATATATTCAGTAAAACGTCTTTTCGCCACAGATTTTCTAGTTATGCGCCATGAATCTGATAGCTAGACGCTTTGTTGCTTTGGGGGCTGTCCTGTTTCTACTAGGATTGATTACCGGATTTGCGATTCCAGAATTCACCAACCCCAGAATGGGACTCGCAAGCCAC
>JAGXKW010000038.1 GCA_018334995.1 Wenzhouxiangellaceae bacterium | reverse complement strand
GATTTTCCTTGCCCAGGTACTTCAGCCGGTCGCCCCAGTCGCGATACTGCGCCGGTGCAATCTTGGGAATTTCATTGCCGGAAAGCGATTCGCGATAGTTGTTGCCGGTGATTTCGCGCCCGCGCACGCTGTAGCTGTAGGTTTCGGCGGTGATCCCCTCGAGCTTTTTCGGCCACCCGCGCAGCAGGTCCAGGCTTTCGCCGTCCAGCGCACCCAGCTTGTCGTCGTAGGCCTGGCGCAGTTGAACAACCGCCGCGCCCATGCCTTCAGACAGACCGGCGGTATCTCGTGCGTCGCCGAAACGCTGCAGCGGTTCGGGCAGCGCCGGATCTCCGAGCTCGGCCAGGGCGTTGTACAGGCTCTGCGCGCTGCTGGCGATCTCGGCCTGCGACTCGACGCGCTGATTGGCCGACCGGCCCTGCTCGGCGATTTCGGCCAGGTACCGCTGGCGATTGCCCGGAATCAACGCCGTCGAGCGCGGTTCTTCGGCCGTCGCCTCGATGGCCGGTGTCCAGGCCTGCCCGTCGAGCGCCAGGCTGTCGCGCAGCAGCCGGCACAGATTGGCGAACATCCAGGTCACCCCGGGATCGTTGAACTGGCTCGCGATGGTCGGGTAGACCGGCACCCGGTCGTCGTCCAGGTCGAACTCGAGCCGGTTGCGCTTCCACTGTTTCCGAATGTCGCGCAGGGCGTCCTCGGCCCCGCGCTTTTCGTACTTGTTCAGGATCACCATCTCGGCGTAGTCGAGCATGTCGATCTTTTCGAGCTGGCTGGCCGCGCCGTAGTCGGAAGTCATCACGTAGACCGGAAAATCGACCAGGTCGACGATTTCGGTATCGGCCTGGCCGATGCCGGCGGTTTCGACCAGCACCAGGCCGAAGCCGGAAGCGCGCAGGAAACCGATGCACTGCTGCAATACACCGCTGGTGGCCAGGTGCTCGCGCCGCGTCGCCATGGAGCGCATGTAGACGCGCTCGGATCTGAGCGTGTTCATCCGGATCCGGTCGCCCAGGAGGGCGCCGCCGGTGCGCCGCCGGGTGGGATCGACGGCGAGAATCGCGATCTGCATGTCGGGAAAGTACTGCAGGAAGCGGTTGACCAGCTCGTCGGTGACCGACGACTTGCCGGCCCCGCCGGTGCCGGTCAGGCCCACGACCGGCACGCCGCCGTCCGACGCGGTCGCCGAGGCCCGCTTTTGCAGCTGGGCCGTCTCGTGCTCGGTCAAGCGCCCGTTCTCGATCGCCGAGAGCGCCCGGGCGATCTCGACATGTTGCGGCGCAGTGCCGGAAACGGCGCGGATCGGCGCATCGTCGGCCTGCCTGGCCGCGCGCGCCTTTCGCGTGCGCTCGACGAGGTCCTCGATCATTTCCTTCAGCCCCATCTGCATGCCGTCGTCGGGGTGATAGATGCGCTCGACCCCGACCTCGTGCAGCACGCGAATCTCGTCCGGGGTGATGGTGCCGCCGCCACCGCCGAACACCCGGATATGCGAGGCGCCGCGCTCGGCCAGCATCTCGACCATGTAGCGGAAGAATTCGTTGTGGCCGCCCTGGTAGGAGCTCACGGCAATGCCGTCGGCATCTTCCTGGATGGCGGCGTCGACGATGTCGCGCACCGCCCGGTTGTGACCCAGGTGCACGACCTCGCAACCTTCGCCCTGTATCAGCCGGCGCATGATGTTGATGGCCGCATCGTGGCCGTCGAAAAGGCTGGCGGCGGTCACGAAGCGCAGCGGATGGTCGGCCGCTTCCGGGCGGCTGGACAATTGCTCGGCGGTCTGGCTCATGGCGAAAATCCGGTTGGCGTCTCAGAACAGTCATTCATTTTAACCCGGCTCATTCATGACCCGTTCGGCGCGCGAGGCGGACGTTGTGCGAACACGCGCCCGATCGGCCCACCGGCCTGTTTTGCGTCGAAGCATCTCGCTGCGAAATGGTTCAGTATGCGGGTCGGGCGCCGTCGCTATCGAGCGGGTGGCGCAGGATGCGGGCGCGATGAACGACAGACGAAACGCGCCGGCCGCAATGTCATGAATTTGCAATAATCCTTGCAATAATCCGGCCAAAAGCTGGAAATCACTCGTATTCAGCGGCATAATAATGCCCATGCAAGAAACTCAGACCAAACGTTCAATTCCGGAAAGCTCCCAGCTTGACGCGATGCCCGTCGGAGAGATGGCCCGTCATGCGGAGGATGCCGCCCAGTTTCTCAAGCTGATGGCCAATCCACACCGCCTGATGGTGCTTTGCCACCTGCTCGATGCCGAGATGTCGGTCTCGGAAATCAACCAGCACCTGCCCCTGTCGCAATCGGCGCTTTCCCAGCACCTGGCCGTGCTGCGCAACAGCGGCATGGTTCAGACCCGGCGCGAGCAGCAGACCATCTTCTATTCCCTGGCCAACAACGGCGTGCGCGCCATCATTGCCGAGCTGTATGAACAGTTCTGCGCGCCGCATCTGAACAGCGACGCCTGAATAGCCTCAACGGAATTTCACGGTTCCCGGTGCCAGTCGGTTCGGGTGACCGGGTCGTTCAGCGGCCGTCCGGAACCGAGAACAGACGCCGCACGCGCAACACGCCGCGCGGATCCGTTTGGCCAAGCCCCAGGAACCGGTCCCGGCTGTAGATTCGAACGACGCCTTCCGGAGGCTGCTTCAGGGCAACGGCCTTGCCGTGGCCGATGGCCGTGGCTTCGGCATCGTCGAGTTCCACCCGGGGCAGGTGCGGCAGTGCCGCATCGGGTGCCAGCAACAGGCGGCGCGCCTGATCGGCATTCATGTCCTCCAGCGCCTCGAGCGTCACGGCATCGGCCAGCACGAATGGGCCGCTGGCTTCGCGCCGCAGCGCGCCCAGGTGCGCGCCACAGCCCAGCCTTGCCCCGATATCCATCGCCAGCGAGCGGATATAGGTGCCCTTGCTGCAGCGCACCCGCACGACCAGCCTCGGCGGCTCGAAATCCAGCATGTCGAGCCGGTGAATCTTCACCTGCCTGGGCTTGCGCTCGACCTCGATACCGGCGCGCGCCAGTTCGTGCAGGCGCCTGCCCTTGTGCTTGAGCGCCGAATACATCGGCGGCACCTGCTCGATTGTTCCGCGAAATTCTTCCAGCACGGCTTCTACATCGGCGCGGGTCAGCTGCGGCACTTCCCGGCGCTCGACGACATCGCCCTCGGCGTCGCCGGACGCGGTCGACTCGCCCAGGGTGATCTCGGCCAGGTAAGACTTGTCGGCATCGAGCAGGAACGCCGAGACCTTGGTCGCCTGGCCGAAACACAGCGGAAGCAGGCCTGTGGCGAGCGGATCCAGCGCACCGGTATGCCCGGCCTTGCGAATGTCCAGCACCCGCTTGGCGCGCGACAGCGCCGCATTGGACGTCAGTCCAAGGGGCTTGTCGAGCAGGAGGATTCCGTGTTCGGAAAATTTGGAGTTCATCGACGGATCCGGCAGCATACTGGAATCGGAAATAAAAGGCCCGACACGAAGAACACGAAGGAAGCATGAAGGACACGAAGAAAGGCAATCTGAAAGATCATTTGACCAGGATTTCCTGTTCAGGACGTTTTTTCTCCGTGTCCTTCGTGCCCTCTTCGTGTCCTTCGTGTCGAGCTTTTGAAGTGTCGGGGTTGATCCCCTTCAGTTCCGGCGCTTTTTCGCCGCCGCGAGCAGCTGCTCGATGCGCTGGCCGGATTCGCTGGCAGTGTCGTGAATGAATTTGAGGGTCGGAACAATCCTCAAGCGCACGCGGCCGGCCAGCTCGTGGCGAATCTGGCCGGTGGCGTCGCTCAGCATGCGCATGACTTCCGGCGCCTTGTCGATTTCCAGCACCGAAATATAAACCTGTGCATGCGACAGGTCGCGCGAGACTTCGACGTCCGTCAGGCTGATCAGCGACGGCAGTTCCGGCTCGACCTCGACCCGGAGAATGTCGGCCAGCTCGCGCCGGAGCAGGCCGCCGACACGCTCGGAGCGGCTCGTCACGAGTCCAGCGTTCGGGCGACTTCGTAGCGCTCGAAGCACTCGATCTGGTCACCCGGCTTGACGTCGTTGTACTGCTTCACGCCGATGCCGCATTCGGTGCCGGCCTGGACTTCCTTGACGTCGTCCTTGAACCGGCGCAGCGACTCCAGCTCGCCCTGGAAAACCACGACGTTGTCGCGCAGCACGCGGATCGGATTGGAGCGCTTGACCACGCCATCGACGACCAGACAGCCGGCAATCGCGCCGAGCTTGGAGGAGCGGAACACGTCCTTGACCTCGGCCAGGCCGATGATCTCTTCCTTGACCTCGGTGCCGAGCAAGCCCGAAATGGCTTTCTTGACGTCGTCGATGGCCTCGTAAATGATGCTGTAATAATTCAGGTCCAGGTCGTTTTCGGCGATGACCTTGCGCGCCGAGGCGTCGGCACGGACGTTGAAGCCGATAATGATGGCGTTCGAAGCCTGGGCCAGGGCCGCGTCGGATTCGGTGATGCCGCCGACGCCCGACGAGATCACATCGACCTTGACCTCGTCGGAGGAAAGCTTGGTCAGCGCGTCACGCAGCGCCTCGGCCGAGCCCTGCACATCGGCCTTGATCACCAGGTTGACGCTCTCCTGCTCGCCGGTGCCCCCACCTTCGCCCATCTGGTCGAACAGGTTCTGCAGCTTGGCGGCCTGGCGCTCGGCCAGCCGGCCCTCGCGCGCTGACGACTTGCGCTGCTCGGCCGCCTCGCGCGCCTTGCGCTCGTCGGCGACCACAAGCACTTCATCGCCGGCATTGGGCACGCCGGACAGACCCAGCACCTCGGACGGAATCGACGGGCCGGCCGAATCGATCGGCGAGCCGGTCTCGTCGAACATGGCGCGCACGCGGCCATACTGTTCGCCGGCCAGCACCATATCGCCCTTGTTGAGCGTGCCGTCCTGGACCAGGATGGTGGCCACGGGGCCGCGGCCCTTGTCCAGCGATGATTCCACCACCACGCCGCGCGCGCGGCGATCGGGCACGGCCTTGAGTTCGAGCAGCTCCGCCTGGAGCAGGATGGATTCGAGAAGGCTGTCGATGCCGTCGCCGGTAATCGCCGAGACCGGCACGAAGATTTCCTGGCCGCCCCATTCTTCGGGCACGACCTCTTCGGCCGAAAGCTCGTTCTTGACCCGGTCCGGATCGGCCTCGGGCTTGTCCATCTTGTTGACCGCCACGATCAGCGGCACGCCGGCGGCGCGCGCGTGCTGAACGGCTTCCTTGGTCTGCGGCATGACCCCATCGTCGGCGGCCACGACCAGGATCACGATATCGGTCGCCTGGGCGCCGCGGGCACGCATCGACGTGAACGCGGCATGGCCCGGCGTATCCAGGAAGGTCACCACGCCGTTTTCGGTTTCGACGTGGTAGGCGCCGATGTGCTGCGTGATACCGCCACTCTCGCCCTCGGTGACCTTGGTCCGGCGGATGAAGTCGAGCAGCGAAGTCTTGCCGTGGTCGACGTGGCCCATCACGGTCACGACCGGCGGACGGGACACCGCTTCGCCGGCCTCCTCTTCCTCGGCCACCAGTTCACGCTCGATGTCCTGCTGCTCGGCCGGCTTCGCGTCGTGGCCCATTTCTTCCGCCACCAGGATCGCGGTTTCCTGATCCAGCGGCTGGTTGATGGTGACCATGGAGCCCATGTTCATCAGGGCCTTGATCAATTCGCCCGCCTTGACCGCCATGAGCTTGGCCAGCTCGCCGACGGTGATCGACTCGGGAATCTGGAGCTCGCGCTTGACCGGCTGCGTCGGCATCTGAAAGCCGTGCTCGCCACCGGCGCTGGTGCTCTTGCCACGCTTCTTGGGCTTGCGCCGCTTGCTCTTGGAAGCAACATGCAGTTCCTCACGGCCGTAACGCGTCTTGGCGCCCTTTCCGCTCTTGCCGCGGGCAGCCTCCTCGTCGCGCTTGCGGCGCGCCTCGCGTTCGGCTTCGGCCTTGGCCGCCACGGCCTCGGCGCGTGCGCGGGTTTCGGCCTCCTCGCGCGCCTTTTGCTCGTCCTCGCGCATCTTTTCTTCTTCGGCCTTGCGACGCTCCGCTTCGGCCTGCTCGACCTTGCGCGCTTCTTCCTCTGCCTTTTGCTTCTCTTCTTCCTGTTCGGCCCGGCGTTTTTCCTCGCGCTCGCGCTCGGCGGCCTCGGCCTCCTCGCGCTGGCGTCGCGACTCTTCCAGCGTCTGCATCGCCGCTTCGCGCTCGGCGTCGGTTTCACTGCCTTCCTGGATTTCACCGCGCTTGACATAGGTACGGCGCTTGCGCACTTCCACGTTGACCGTGCGCGAAGGCGCAGGGCCGCGCGTGCGGGCGCGCCCCGCGCCACCGGTGGGTACCCTGAGCTCGCTCATGGTCTTGCGCTTGAGCGTGACCTTGCGCGGCGTGTCCGCCTCGTCGCGCGCTTCGGCCTTGCCGTGCGAACTGCGCAGATGCGCCAGCAGCGTCTTCTTGTCGTCATTGGTCACCGCTGCATCGGCGCCATCGATCGAAATGCCGGCTTCCTTGAACTGCGCCAGCAGGCGATCGGGGGTCACCCCGAGCACGTCCGCCAATTGTGTAACCGTGACCTGCGACATTGAAACTCCTCGATGACTTCTGTTTGCTTACCGGTATCAGCCAGGCTGGGCTCAGCCCTCTTCGGCAAACCAGTGTTCGCGTGCTTCCATGATCAGCTTCGCCGCCGTGTCCGGGTCGAGATCCTTGACCTCGTCAAGCTCGTCGACGCTGCATTCGGCCAGGTCATCGCGCGTGCGAATGCCCTGCTCGGCCAGGCGGAAGGCAATCGTCTCGCTCATGCCCTCCAGCGCCAGCAGATCTTCGGCCGGCCGATTTTCCTCGAGCTGTTCTTCCGAGGCGATCATCTGCGTAAGCAAGGCATCGCGGGACCGCTTGCGAAGCTCGGCGACGATGTTTTCATCGAATTCCTCGATCGCCAGCAACTCTGACTCCGGCACGTAGGCCACCTCCTCGACGTTGGTAAAGCCTTCCTGCACCAGGATTCCGGCCAGCTCCTCGTCGACATCGAGCTTCTCGATGAACATCTGGAGAATGCCGCGCGATTCTTCCTCGCCCTTGGCTTCAGCGTCCTCCACCGTCATCACGTTGAGATCCCAGTCCGTCAACTCGGAAGCCAATCGAACGTTCTGCCCGCCGCGCCCGATGGCCTGGGAAAGATTGGCTTCTTCCACCGCGACGTCCATGGACTTCGAATCCTCGTCGACGACGATCGAATTGACCTCGGCCGGGGCCATGGCGTTGATCACGAACTGAGCCGGATTCTCGTCCCACAGGATGATGTCGATGCGTTCGCCCGCCAGCTCGTTCGACACCGCCTGTACACGCGACCCGCGCATGCCGACGCAGGCGCCGATCGGGTCGGTCCGCGCATCCAGCGCGTGCACCGCAATCTTGGCCCGACGGCCCGGATCGCGGGCGGCGCCCTTGAGCTCGATGAGTTCCTGGCCGATTTCCGGAACCTCGATCTTGAACAGCTCGATGACCAGTTCCGGCAAGGTCCGGCTCACGAAAAGCTGTGGACCGCGCTGCTCCTCGCGCACCTCGTAGAGATAACCCCGGACGCGATCGTTGATGCGCACGTTTTCTCCCGGCACGGTATGCCGCGACGGGATGAAGGCTTCGGCGTTCTCGCCAAGATCCAGGTAGATGCCGCCGCGTTCCAGGCGCTTGACGGTCCCGGTGACCAGCTCGCCGACCCGATCCGTGTAGGCTTCGACCACCTGCGCCCGCTCGGCCTGGCGAACGCGCTGCACAATGACCTGCTTGGCTGCCTGGGCCGCGATGCGGCCGAATTCCGGTGGCTCCATGGGCTCTTCGATGAAATCGCCCACTTCCAGTTCCGGGTTCGTCTTGCGCGCCTGGCTCAGGCGAACCTGGCGATCCTCCGACTCGAGTTCGGCTTCTTCCGGGTCATCCGAAATCACTTCCCAGCGGCGAAACGCCTCGTAATCTCCGGTCTTTCGATCGATCGCCACGCGGGTATCGATATCTTCCGGATGCCTGCGGCGCGCCGCCGAGGCCAGCGCAGCCTCGATGGCTTCGAAGATGATGTCGTGCGACAGCCCTTTCTCGTTGGAAACGGCTTCGGCGACCTGCAGGATTTCCTTGCCCTTCTTCATATTGCTCATGTGCGACCTTTCCAGATCCTGATTTTTCATCTTCCCGCCAGGAGCGCATCCATGTCGGGCTTGAGATTGGCACGGCGAATGTCGTCGAACGCCAGCGCGATGTTTTCGCCGTCGACCTCGATGACCACGCGGTCGTCGTCGGCCGCCACGATCGTGCCCGTGAGCTTGCGGCGATTGTCACGGCGATTGTCACGGCGATTGTCGTAGCGATTGTCGCGGCGACCACCGTCATGACCGTCATCCAGCGGCGCGTGCAAATGCACCCTGGCGCGCTCGCCCGCGAAGCGACGGTAATGCTCCGGCTCGAACAGCGGCCGTTCGACGCCCGGAGACGAAACCTCGAGGCTGTAATGCCCCGAAACCGGGTCTTCCACATCCAGCAGCGCCGAAACTTCGTTGCTGACCGCGGCGCAATCGTCGACGCTGATGCCCTCGGGCTCGCGGTCGACATAGATGCGCACCAGCCGGTTTTTCGGGTTGGACAGATATTCCAGCCCGACGTACTCGAAGCCCATGGCCTCGATCACCGGCCTGATCAGCCGGCTCAAATCGTCCTGCACCGACATCTTTTTCCTCCTCCCAGGCGCGACGTCGCTGCCTGGAATATTCCGGACGCCCGGCGCGTCGGCGCCGACGCCCGGCCCGGAAAACAAAAAAGCCCCTGAAGACCAGGGGCTTTCTTGCACCGATGACCTGGTAGCGGGGGCAGGATTCGAACCTGCGACCTTCGGGTTATGAGCCCGACGAGCTGCCAGACTGCTCCACCCCGCAATCGAGCTCAGTATCTTAACAAAAGAATCGATTCCGGGCAAGCTTCTTTCACTCCGATTCTCCATCGGTCGCCGGCTCGGCCAGCAACCGGTTGACGCGCTTGACGAACCCGGACGGATCGGCGAGTTCGCCGCCGTCGATCAGCAACGCCTGGTCCAGCAGCAGGTTGGCCAGCTCGGCGCGCCTGTGCTCGTCGCCGGTGGCCGCAAGATGCTGGACCAGCGGGTGGCTTGCGTTGATTTCGAGGTCGGGCTTGAACGGCGGCACGTCCTGGCCGGCCTGCTTGAGCATGCGCCGCATCTGCAGCGTCATGCCCCCGGCGTCCTCGGCGATGCAGCTCGCGGATTCGGTCAGCCGCTTGCTGGGCCGGACGTTGCCGACCCGCTCGCCGAGCAGCTTCTTGATCGTGCCGCTCAACTGGTCATGCGCCTGCTTCTGCTCCTCGCTGGCCTCGGCGCCTTCGTCGACCGGCGCCTCGAATTCGCCGCTTGCCGCCGACTTCAAGGGTTTGCCGTCGAACTCGAACAGGTGATTGACCAGCCACAAGTCGATCGGATCGGTCAACAGCAGCACTTCCACGCCCGCCTTGTCGAACGCTTCAAGGTGCGGGCTGGCGAGGAGTTGATCCATGCTGTCGCCGGTCAGGTACCAGATCGCATCCTGCTGCTCGCCGGCACGCTCCAGGTAGCCGGCCAGCGACACCGAGTGCGGCGCGCGCTCGGCGGTGCTGGCGAAACGCAGCAGTCTGGCGATGCGCTCGCGGTTGTCCGGATCCTCGATCACGCCTTCCTTGAGCACGTTGCCGAACTCGTGCTGGAAGGTCGCCCAGGCCTCGCCGCCGCGCTCGGCCACCTTCTCGATCATGTCCAGCGCGCGGCGCACCACCGCGGCGCGGATCTTGTCCAGCAGCGGGCTGTCCTGCAGGATTTCGCGCGAGACGTTCAGCGGCAGGTCGGCCGAATCCACCACGCCGCGGATGAAACGCAGGTAGCGCGGCAGCAGCTGTTCGGCGGCGTCCATGATGAACACCCGCTGGATGTAGAGCTTGACGCCCCGGCGGTCGTCCCGGTTCCAGGCCAGGTCGAACGGCGCCTGCCCGGGCAAAAACAGCAGCATCGAATAGCTTTGCTTGCCTTCGACGTGATGATGGGCCCATTGCGCCGGCGCCTGCAGATCGCCGGAAAGACCCTGGTAGAACTCGGCGTATTCCTCGTCGCTGATTTCCGATTTGGGCCGGGTCCAGAGCGCCTGGGTATCGTTGACGATTTCCGGCTCCGCCTCTTCTTCCGCCGCCGTCGAAACGACCCGGATCGGGAAGGAGATGTGGTTCGAGTAATGTCGCACGATCTGCTTGATGCGATCGGCGTCGGCCAGGTCGGCATGATCTTCGGCAAGCTGCAGTTCGACGCGCGTGCCGGGCTGGTCGCGTGCGATCGTTTCCAGCGTGTATTCACCCTTTCCGTCCGACGACCAGCGCACCGCTTCATCGTTTTGCACCCGGGCGTGGCGGGTCTCCACCGTCACCCGGTCGGCGACGATGAAAGCCGAATAGAACCCCACGCCGAACTGGCCGATGAGCTTGGCATCGGCTTTCTGGTCGCCGCTCAGCGATTCAAGAAAGCGCGCCGTGCCCGAACGGGCAATGGTGCCGAGGTTTTCGACAACATCCTGGCGCGTCATGCCGATACCGTTGTCGCTGACAACGATGGTGCCGGCTTCGGGGTCGACCGAAATCGAAATGGCCGGGTCCTGCCCCGTGCCCTGCAGTTCAGGGTCGGTCAGGGCCTGAAAACGCAGCCTGTCGAGCGCATCCGAAGCATTGGAAATCAGCTCCCTGAGAAAGATTTCCCGATTCGAATAAAGCGCATTGATCATCAGCTTGAGCAACTGATGGACTTCGGCATCGAATGCGCGGGTTTCGACGCTGGTGGCGTTTGTATCGTTCATCGGCAAGCCGGACTCGTTGGTGATCGAGTCCACAAATGGGCTTCGCGGCGCCGGTTTTCAAGTATCGACGCCGCAGTGTGTCATCGGCGGGCGCGTTAATTCGGACGCCGGACACCTCTCGGGCTGTCGGGGACTGTCCCACCCGTCGATTTGCATCCGGACCCGGGCTTGGTAATAATGCTCGGGCCCGGTCTCGGGCAGCCCGCCTGCCGGTCGCCGATACCGTCACAAAAACAAGTGAATTTCATGCGCCACCACTACCAGATCACGGTCACCGACTGTCATCGCGCCCGGCATTACACGCTGACCCAGCTCATGCGCCGGGCCGCACTCGCCGCGGGCGGCGTGATCGGTGCGGTGTTTCTGGGGTGCCTGCTGGTGATTTACGCGCTCTCCGGTCGGGTCGAGAAGCTCGACGGGAATCTCGCCGACCTGGACGAGCGGAACACCTCGATTCAGCAGGAAAACGAAAGGCTGATCGCGCGCCAGGCGCAGCTCAGGGGCCGGGTCGAGGCACGGGCGTCGGAACTGATCGCGCTGAGTGACGACCTCGAGCAGCTCGAAAGCATCATCGGCATCGACCCACCGGCCTCGTTGCCGGTCGCCGAGAGAATGTCGGTGGCCAGCCATACCGCCTTCGAAAAACGCCTGATGCTTGCCTCCATCCCCAGCGGCTACCCGCTGGAACAGGCCACCATTACCAGCAGTTTCGGCATGCGCGACCATCCAGTGGACGAAGAGACGCGCCTGCACGGCGGCGTGGACCTGCGCGCAAGCATGGGCACCGAGGTCAAGGCCACTGCCGACGGCGTCGTCGAATACGCGGGCAAAAACGCCGGCAGCGGGATGGGCAACATGATCAAGATCGTGCACAACTACGGATTCTCGACCGTATTCGCCCACTTGAGCGATATCGATGTCGAGATCGGCCAATACGTCTCCCAGGGCAAGCCGATCGGCCGCTCGGGCAACAGCGGCCTGTCCGAAGCGCCTCACCTGCATTACGAGGTTCGCTACCTGGAACGCCGTCTCGATCCCGGTTCATTCATGGACTGGTCTTTCGAACGCTACCAAACCGTCTTCGAGCAGGAGGAAAGGGTTCAATGGCAATCTTTGGCAAGGACCGTGCGCAGCAAGGTACGGATAATGGATCGACCGTCATCGCCGCAGGCAGCGACTTTGTCGGCAATATCACGCTGAAGGACACGCTGCACGTCGACGGCCGCATCGATGGCGACGTCGAGTCGGAATCGAACGTCGTGATCGGAGAAAACGGCCGCATCAAGGGCCGGATCACGGCCGAAACCGTCGTGGTCAGCGGTCAGGTGGACGGCTCGGTTTCCGCCGGGCGGCTTGAAATCATCGCCGGCGGTTGCGTGGAGGGCGACGTGCACATCGTCGATCTCGTGATCGAGCCGGGCGGGCGCTTCAACGGTTCCAGCGAAATCCTGGCTTCCCGGATGCCGGAAGCCGCGACCGAAGATTCCGGGCCTGCCGGCCGGACAGGGGCCGCCGGCGGCGAATCGACGAAATCGGCCAGGAAAAAATCTTCCAGCGCATCGACCGGCCCTTCCGCCGAAGCGCCGGATCGGACCCCCTCGACGGCCTGACAGCCTTGGCGCTCCGGATTCGGGGACGCGCGGCCAGGGCCTGCGCGGACGCATCTTCGCAGCGGGCCCGGCGCCGTCAACTGGCGGGCCAGCCAAAAAAAACCCGGCGCGGGAGATCCCGGCCGGGCCTGTGTTTTTTTGAATTCCGGAGCGCGCCCAAAGGCGAGCCCATGCATCAGGTGCTGGCGCGTCCGCCCAGCCGTTCGCGAATGCGCGCGGCCTTGCCTTCCAGCTTGCGCAGGTAGAAAAGCTTGGCCCGACGAACCCGACCGCGGCGCTTGATGTCGATCGAATCGATCAGCGGGCTGTAGGTCTGGAATACGCGCTCCACCCCGGTCCCGTGCGAGACCTTGCGCACGGTAAACGCCGAGTGCAGACCACGGTTCCGGCGGGCAATCACGACGCCTTCGAACGCCTGCAGACGCTGACGGTCGCCCTCGCGTACCCAGAGATTGACGACAACCGTGTCGCCCGGGGCGAAATCCGGGACCTCGCGCTGCGTCTGTTCCGCGTTGATCTGGTCGATAATCGTGCTCATGATCGTGATCCGTTGTCGTTGTTCAATTCATCGCAGCCGGCAGTTTCCGAGCCAGCAAAGTCAAGCATGGAAGTATAACGGATAACGCCAGCCGTGGGCAACAGCTACTCGGACGAAAAAGAACGCAGATCAGGACTCCGGCCAAGCCTCCAGCCAAGCGCGCTCGGCGTCGTCGAGTTCCGCCGCCTCGAGGAGATCGGGGCGTCGTCGGGCGGTCCGCAGCAGTGCCTGTTCACGGCGCCAGCGCGCGATCGCCGCGTGATCGCCGGTTAGCAGGACGCCGGGCACCCGGCGCTCGCGCCAGGTTTCAGGCCGGGTGTAGTGCGGGCAGTCGAGCAGTCCTTGACTGAACGAATCCTGGGCCGCGGACGATGCGTGTCCCAGCACGCCCGGCAGAAGGCGGATCACGGCATCCATCACGGCCGCGGCGGCATATTCACCGCCCGAAAGAACGAAATCGCCGATCGACCATTCCTCGTCGATCAAGGCCTCGTTGACCCGCTCGTCGATGCCTTCATACCGACCGCAGACGAGAATCAGGCGGTCGCGGCCGGCAAGCTGCTCGACCGCACGTTGATTCAGCGGCCGGCCCTGCGGGCTCAGCCCCGATACCGGTGCGGCGGAGCCCGCCCGAGCCGCCTCGATCGCTTGCGCCAGTGGTTCGGGCCGCATGACCATCCCGGGTCCACCACCGTAAGGGCGGTCGTCCACGCTCCGGTGGACGCCGTCTGCATGCTCGCGCGGATTGAAGCAGCGCATGCGAACACGGCCTTCCTCGACCGCACGCCCCGTCAGCCCGACGTCCTTGAGGTGCTCGAACCAGTCGGGAAACAGCGTGACGACGTGGATTTCAGTCAGCATCGGTCCAGTCGGGCTGCCAGTCGACGGTGATGCGGCGGGCGGCCGTATCGACCTCGTCGACGAAATGTCCGGGCACGAACGGCACCAGCAGGTCCGGCTGCGCGGCACCCCTGCGGATTTCGAGCACGTCGTGAACGCCGGCGTCGAGCAATCCCTTGACCTGGCCCAGATGCTGCCCTTCGCGGTTGAATACCGCCAGCCCGATCAAGTCGTGCCAGTACCAGGAATCTTCCCCGGCTCGCGGCAAGTCACTGCGTTCGATGAACAACGCCGCGCCCTGAAGTTCCTCGGCCCGATCGCGGGTGTCGATTTCCTCGACTTGCGCGACCAGCCTGGGGCCCTGGCGGCGCCATTGGCGCACATGCAAAAAACCCGGCGAAACCGAGGTCCGCCAGGGCTGGTATTCGAAGATGTTTTCCGGCGGCTGGGTCAGCGAATAGATTTTGACCCATCCGGCGGCGCCCCAGGCGCCGTTCAGACGGCCGATTTCGACCCGATCCGCGCTTTCGCCCATGGCCGGTGCGGCCGGGATCAGGCTTCGGCCGACGGCCTGGTCCGGGCGGCTTCGGCAACAAGATGGCTGACACGCTCGGAAATCTGCGCGCCCTGCTCCAACCAGTGTTCGACGCGCTCGTGGTCGACCCGCAGACGTTCATCGTTGCCGCGCGCTACCGGGTTGAAGAAACCCAGACGCTCGATGTTTCGTCCATCACGCCGGTTGCGGCTGTCGGTTACCACGATGTGGTAGAACGGATGCCGCTTTGCGCCACCGCGTGCCAATCTGATCTTGACCATCAATTTCTCCTGACTCGTGCTGCCGCCGAACGACAGATATTCAATATGTTAGCCCGCTGATTCTACTCCGAACCAACGACTTTTGGAAGCCCGGGCCGGCATTTCCCGCCCGGCCCGGGACCGGCATCGATGAAATATCACTCGCCGGATTCTTCCTCCGGACCCGCGCTCGGAACGACCTCGGCCGATTCCTCGGGCTCGTTGGCGCGCAAAAGCGCGGCCAGTTCGGCCTCGGAATCGCCCACGACCTCGGTTTCTTCGTGCTTGCGGGCGCGCGCGACACGGCCTGTGCCGGCCGGGATCAGGCGACCCACGATCACGTTTTCCTTGAGTCCGCGCAAATGGTCCACCGTGCCGCGCACGGCAGCGTCGGTCAGAACACGCGTGGTCTCCTGGAACGAGGCGGCCGAGATGAAAGATTCGGTCGCAAGCGAAGCCTTGGTGATACCCAACAGCACGCGCTGGAACACGCCCGGTCGCAGACTGTCGCTTTCGAGCTTGCGGTATTCCTCCTCCACGTACGCTGCGTCGAGCTGTTCACCCTGGAGGAACTTGCTGTCGCCGGAATCGAGAATTTCGACCTTCCGCAGCATCTGCCGGATGATGACCTCGATATGCTTGTCGTTGATCTTCACGCCCTGCAGACGATAGACGTCCTGGATTTCCTGGACCAGGTAATTGGCCAGCGCTTCGACACCCAGCAGCCGCAGGATGTCGTGCGGATCGAGCTCGCCGTCGACGACGACTTCGCCCTTTTCCACGTGCTCGCCTTCGAAGACCTGGACCTGCCGCCATTTCGGGATCAGGCTCTCGTGCGTCTCGCCATGCTCATCGGTAATCACCAGGCGCTGCTTGCCCTTGGTTTCCTTGCCGTAGCTGACGGTACCCGAGGCCTCGGCGAGGATCGCCGATTCCTTCGGACGCCGGGCTTCGAAAAGGTCTGCCACGCGTGGCAGACCGCCGGTGATATCACGCGTCTTGGACGACTCCTGGGGGATGCGCGCCAGCACATCGCCGACCTTCACGTCCTGGCCATCGCGACAGTTGATGACGGCGCCTGCCGGCAGGAAATTCTGTGCCGGCTGCGAAGTGCCGGGCAGCATCAGCGGCTTGCCCTTTGCGTCTACCAGACGAATCGTCGGACGAAGGTCCTTGCCCTCGGAACCTCGCTTCTTCGGATCGATGACCACCGAGCTGGTAAGACCCGTGACTTCGTCGGTCTGCTCGGCGACGGTCACGCCCTCGATGAAGTCCTGGAAGGACGTCTGGCCGGCAACCTCGGCGACCACCGGATGGGTATGCGGATCCCAAGTGGCCACGATCTGGCCAGCCGCAACGCTGTCGCCCTCGCGAATGCTCAGCACGGCACCGTATGGAATCTTGTAGCGCTCGCGCTCGCGCCCGTGGCTGTCGATCAAGGAAAGCTCGCCCGACCGCGATACCGCGACCAGCTTGCCCTCGGAGTTCTCTACCGACTTGAGATTGAACAGCCGCACCGTACCGGCCGACTTGACCTGAATCTGGTCGACCGCGACCGCACGTGAGGCCGCACCGCCGATGTGGAAGGTCCGCATGGTCAGCTGGGTGCCCGGCTCACCGATGGACTGGGCAGCGATGACGCCAACGGCTTCGCCGGCGTTGACCGCCGAACCGCGCGCAAGATCTCGCCCATAACACTGGCCGCAAATCCCGTAGCGTGTGTCGCAGGTGATCGGCGAGCGTACCAGCACGCGGTCGATGGCATGCTCTTCCAGCGTGGCGACCCACTGCTCGTCGAGCAGCGTACCGCGCTCGCAAAGCACCTCGTCGCTGTCGGCCGGATAAACGTCTTCGGCCAGAACGCGGCCGAGAATTCGCTCGCCCAGCGGCTCGACGACGTCACCGCCTTCGACGATGGGCAGCATTTCCAGGCCGTTCTCGGTTCCGCAATCGTTTTCGATCACGACCAGGTCCTGGGCGACATCGACCAGGCGGCGGGTCAGGTAACCGGAGTTGGCGGTCTTGAGCGCCGTATCGGCCAGACCCTTTCGCGCCCCGTGGGTGGAGATGAAGTACTGAAGAACGTTCAGACCTTCGCGGAAATTGGCCGTGATCGGCGTTTCGATGATCGAACCGTCCGGCTTGGCCATGAGACCGCGCATGCCGGCAAGCTGCCGAATCTGTGCGGCCGAACCACGTGCCCCGGAATCGGCCATGATGAAGATGGAGTTCATCGAATCCTGCTCGACCTCGTCGCCTTCGATGTTGACCCGGGTCTCCTTGCCGATCCGGTTCATCATCGCCTTGGCAACCGCCTCGTTGGTGCGCGACCAGATATCGACAACCTTGTTGTAGCGCTCGCCGGAAGTCACCACGCCCGAGGAATACTGCTCCTGGATATCGAGCACTTCGGCTTCGGCGCGTTCCAGAATTTCCTTTTTCTCCGGCGGTACCTGAAGATCGTCCAGGCCGATCGAGACGCCGGCCCGGGTGGAATTGCCGAACCCGGTATACATCAACTGGTCGGCGAACACCACGGTGTCCTTGAGGCCCAGCGAACGATAGCTCTCATCGATCAAACGCGAAATCTGCTTTTTCTTCAGCGTCTGGTTGAACAGCTCGAACCGCATTCCTTTCGGCGCGATTTCGAACAGCAGCGCGCGACCGACCGTGGAGTCGTAGCGCTGGGTAATCGGCTGCAGCTTCCCGTCGTCGTCGGGCACGTATTCGGTCACCCGGACGTTGATGGCAGCCTGCAGCTCCAGCTGCTTGTTGGAATAGGCGCGATGCACTTCGGCAGTGCTGGAGAAGTTCATGCCTTCGCCCTTTGCACCAGCCAGTTCACGCGTCATGTAATACAGACCAAGCACCACGTCCTGGGTCGGCACGATGATCGGCTCGCCGTTGGCCGGCGAAAGAATGTTGTTGGTCGACATCATCAGCGCGCGCGCTTCCAGCTGAGCCTCGAGGCTCAGCGGCACGTGCACGGCCATCTGGTCGCCGTCGAAGTCGGCGTTGAAGGCGGTGCATACCAGCGGATGCAACTGGATGGCCTTGCCTTCGATCAGCACCGGCTCGAACGCCTGGATACCCAGGCGGTGAAGCGTGGGCGCGCGGTTGAGCAGCACGGGATGCTCGCGAATGACTTCCTCGAGAATATCCCAGACCTCGCCTTCTTCCTTCTCGACCAGCTTCTTGGCGGCCTTGATGGTCGGCGCCATGCCGCGGCGCTGCAGCTTGGAGAAGATGAACGGCTTGAACAATTCGAGCGCCATCTTCTTCGGCAGACCGCATTCATGCAGCTTAAGCGTAGGCCCGACCACGATGACCGAGCGGCCGGAATAGTCGACGCGCTTGCCCAGCAGGTTCTGGCGGAAACGTCCCTGCTTGCCCTTGATCATGTCGGCCAGCGACTTCAAAGGTCTCTTGTTCGTCCCGGTGATCGCCCGGCCGCGGCGCCCGTTGTCCAGCAGCGCGTCCACGGATTCCTGCAGCATGCGCTTCTCGTTGCGCACGATGATGTCGGGCGCATTGAGCTCCAGCAGGCGGCGCAGCCGGTTGTTGCGGTTGATCACCCGCCGATAGAGATCGTTGAGATCGGAAGTCGCGAAGCGGCCGCCGTCCAGCGGCACCAGCGGCCGCAGATCCGGCGGCAATACCGGGAGCACCGTCAGGATCATGTACTCGGGACGATTGCCCGATTCCAGGAACGCCTCGACCAGCTTGATCCGCTTGGTCAGGCGCTTGATCTTGGTCTCGGAATTGGTCGAACCGATGTCTTCGCGCAACTGCGCCAGTTCGGCCGAAAGATCGACGTTCTTGAGCAGATCGAAGACCGCCTCGGCGCCCATCTTTGCGTCGAACTCGTCGCCGTAGGTTTCCATGGCCTCGAGGTACTGTTCGTCGGTCAGCAGCTGACCGCGCTCCAGCGGCGTCATGCCCGGATCCAGCACCAGGTAGGACTCGAAGTACAGGATGCGCTCGATGTCGCGCAGGGTCATGTCCAGCATCAGGCCGATACGGCTGGGCAGCGACTTCAGGAACCAGATATGGGCGACCGGGCTGGCCAGGTCGATGTGACCCATGCGTTCGCGCCGGACCTTTGTCAGCGTGACCTCGGTACCGCACTTCTCGCACTTCACGCCGCGGTGCTTCATGCGCTTGTACTTGCCGCACAGGCACTCATAGTCCTTGACCGGCCCGAAGATCGCGGCACAGAAAAGGCCTTCGCGCTCGGGCTTGAAGGTTCGGTAGTTGATCGTTTCCGGCTTCTTGACCTCGCCAAAAGACCAGGAACGGATCATGTCCGGCTGTGCCAGACCAATGCGAATGGCATCAAAATCAGTGATTTGATGCTGGCGCTTGTAGAAATTCAGCAAATCGCGCACGTTTAGATCCTCCTCGATCCAGACTCTTCGAGTTCAATGTTGATGCCGAGCGACCGGATTTCCTTGACCAGTACGTTGAAGGATTCCGGCATGCCGGCAACCATGCGATGGTTGCCGTCGACAATTGCCTTGTACATCTGGTTACGGCCCTGCACGTCGTCGGACTTGACGGTGAGCATTTCCTGCAGCGTGTATGCCGCACCGTAGGCTTCCAGTGCCCATACTTCCATCTCGCCGAAGCGCTGACCGCCAAACTGCGCCTTGCCGCCCAGCGGCTGCTGGGTGACCAGACTGTACGGTCCGGTCGAACGCGCGTGCATCTTGTCGTCGACCAGGTGGTTGAGCTTGAGCATGTACATGTAACCGACCGTGATCGGGCGATCGAATGCGTCGCCCGTGCGGCCATCGTAAAGCGTCATCTGTCCCGACTCGGGGAGATCGGCCATCTTCAGCAGTTTCTTGATCTCGTTCTCGTCGGCGCCGTCGAACACCGGCGTGGCCATCGGCACACCGCCAGTCAGGTTGCCGGCAAGCTCCATGACGTTGTCGTCGCTGAACTCCTTGAGATCCACGCGACCGGCTTGGTCGGAGTTATAGATCTCCTCGAGGAAGTTGCGCACCTTGGCCGGCTTTTGCTGTTCTTCCAGCATGCCTTCGATCTTCTCTCCCAGGCCACGTGCCGCCAGGCCCAGGTGGGTTTCGAGCACCTGCCCGATGTTCATGCGCGAAGGCACGCCCAGCGGGTTGAGCACGATATCGACCGGTCGGCCCGTTTCATCGAACGGCATGTCTTCGACCGGCACGATGGTGGAGATCACGCCCTTGTTGCCGTGCCGGCCGGCCATCTTGTCGCCGGGCTGCATGCGCCGCTTGACGGCCAGGTAGACCTTGACCATCTTGAGCACGCCGGGAGCCAGGTCGTCGCCGCGGGTAATCTTGTCCTTCTTTTCCTCGAACCTGTCGTCGGCAAGCTTGCGCTGCTTCTCGATCTGGCGCTGGGCTCTTTCGAGCAGTTCCTGGGCCTCCTCACTGCGCATGCGCAGCTTGAACCAGTCGTCGCGCTTGAGGTTCTTCAGGTAGTCCGCGGTCAGCTTGGCGCCCTTCTTGAGTTCGGGCCCCTTGTCGACCACCTTCCCGGTCAGGACAGCCTCGAGCCGGTTGAAGATCGCGTCTTCCATGATCCGCAGCTGATCGTCGAGGTCCTTGCGCACCTGGCGAATATGGTCCTTTTCGATCGAGATCGCGCGCGCATCCTTGTCCACGCCTTCACGGGTGAAGACCTGCACATCGATGATCGTGCCGTCCATGCCGCTGGGCACCCGTTGCGAAGTGTCCTTCACGTCCGAGGCCTTCTCGCCGAAGATCGCGCGCAACAGCTTTTCTTCCGGCGTCAGCTGGGTTTCGCCCTTGGGCGTGACCTTGCCGACCAGGATGTCGCCGGCGCGTACCTCGGCTCCGACATACACGATGCCGGCGTCATCGAGCTTGCTCAACGTATACTCGCCGACGTTGGGGATATCGCCGGTGATTTCCTCGGAACCCAGCTTGGTATCGCGGGCCACGCAGGTCAGCTCCTCGATATGGATCGAGGTGAATCGGTCTTCCTGCACCACCCGCTCGGAGATGAGGATGGAGTCCTCGAAGTTGTAGCCATTCCAGGGCATGAAAGCCACGCGCATGTTCTGGCCCAGGGCCAGTTCACCGAGATCCGTGGAAGGCCCGTCTGCGAGCACGTCCTTGGTGCGCACCACGTCACCCACCTTCACCAGCGGACGCTGGTTCATACAGGTGTTCTGGTTGGAGCGTTCGTACTTGACCAGGTTGTAGATATCGACACCGGGGTCGTCTTCGCCCACCTCGTCCTCGTTGGCCCGAACGACGATCCGCCCGGCGTCGACCTGGTCGATCACGCCGCCGCGCAACGCAACCGTGGTTACGCCGGAATCGGTCGCGACCAGGCGCTCCAGCCCGGTGCCGACCAGCGGCTTGTCGACTCTCAGGGTCGGCACGGCCTGGCGCTGCATGTTCGAACCCATCAACGCACGGTTGGCATCATCGTGCTCCAGGAACGGCACCATGGCCGCGGCCACCGAAACGATCTGGCGCGGCGATACGTCGATGAAGTCGATCTCGTCGGGACGTTTCAGCGTGAATTCGCCCAGGTGCCGGCACGGCACCAGCTCGGCGGTGAACTTGCGCTTTTTATCCAGCTCGGCATTGGCCTGGGCGATCACGTAATCGCCTTCCTCGATGGCCGAAAGATAGGTCACGTCATCGGTGACCTTGCCGTTGACGACCTTGCAGTAAGGCGTCTCCAGAAAGCCGTAGCTGTTGGTGCGCGAATACACCGCCAGCGAGTTGATCAGGCCGATGTTCGGGCCTTCGGGCGTCTCGATGGGACACAGCCGACCGTAATGCGTCGGATGCACGTCGCGCACTTCGAAGCCGGCGCGCTCGCGAGTCAATCCGCCCGGGCCCAACGCCGAGACGCGGCGCTTGTGGGTGACTTCCGACAGCGGGTTGTTCTGGTCCATGAACTGCGACAGCTGAGACGAACCGAAAAATTCCTTGATCGCCGCGGCCACCGGCTTGGCGTTGATCAGGTCCTGCGGACCCAGGCCTTCGCTTTCGGCCATGGAAAGACGCTCGCGCACGGCGCGCTCGACCCGCACCAGGCCGATGCGGAACTGGTTTTCGGCCATTTCGCCCACCGAGCGAACCCTGCGGTTGCCGAGGTGATCGATGTCGTCGACCGTACCATTGCCGTTGCGGATGTCGATCAACACCTGCAGCACGGCAAGAATATCGTCGCGATCCAGCGTTCCCGGACCCTCGAGCTCCTCGCGCTTGACCCGCCGGTTGAACTTCATCCGGCCCACGGCCGAAAGGTCGTAGCGGTCTTCGGTAAAGAACAGGTTCTTGAACAGATTCTGCGCCGCATCCTTGGTCGGCGGCTCGCCCGGACGCATCATCTTGTAGATCTCCCACAGCGCCTCGAGCTCGCTGGCAGTGGGGTCGATGCGTAACGTGTTTGAAATGTAAGGGCCCTGGTCGAGATCGTTGACATAGAGAATGTCGAAGGACTTGACCTTGTTCTCGCGCAGCGTGTCGAGCAGTTCCTCGGTGATTTCGTCGTTGCAGGAGGCCAGCAGCTCGCCGCTTTCCCGATCCACGATGTTGTGCGCGAGAATGCGGCCGATCAGGTACTCGTCGTTGACGTCCAGCGTCTTGACCCCGGCTGCCTCGATCTGCTTGACGTGGCGCGCCGTGATCCGGCGATCCTTGGAGACGATGACATTGCCTTGCTTGTCGGAAATGTCCGACAACGCGGTTTCCCCGCGCAGCCGCGAAGGTACCAGGTCGAGCTTGGCGTCGGACTTGCGCAGCGTGATGCGCGACTTTTCGAAGAACGTATCGAGAATCTCCTCGTCTTCCATGCCCAGCGCACGCAGCAGAATCGTCACCGGAAGCTTGCGCCGACGGTCGATGCGCGTGAACAAGCAGTCCTTGGGATCGAACTCGAAGTCCAGCCAGCTGCCGCGGTAGGGAATGACCCGCGCCTTGTACAGCAGCTTGCCGGATGAATGCGTCTTCCCGCGGTCGTGATCGAAGAACACCCCGGGCGAACGATGCATCTGGTTGACGATGACCCGCTCGGTACCGTTGATGATGAATGTTCCGGTTTCGGTCATCAGCGGCAGGTCGCCCATGTAGACGTCCTGCTCCTTGACTTCCTTGACCTTCTTGTTGCGTGCGGGGCTGTCCTTGTCGTAAATGACGAGGCGGACCGTGGCGCGCAGGGGCGCGGCATAGGTCATGCCGCGCAACTTGCACTCGGTCACGTCGAACTCGGGCTTCCCGAGCTCGTAGCTCACGTACTCCAGCGCCGCATTGCCGGAGTAGCTTGCAATCGGGAAAACCGAAGACAATGCCCCGTGCAGCCCCTTGAGCTCGCGCTCGCCTTCCTGCCGATCGTCCTGCAGGAATTGTCGATACGAATCGACCTGGGTTGACAAAAGGAAAGGTGCGTCAATAACCTGCACATGCTTTCCGAAATCCTTCCGGATACGCTTCTTTTCGGTAAACGAATAACTCATCGAAATCTCACCCGCACGCTGGTGCAATTGATCCGGGACTTTGCTACGATCGGTATCGTCGTGACACCCGGAACGGGCCGCGACAACCGAAAATCTTCAGGAAACGGGAACGGGCCGGGCATCATGCGACACCCAGCCCATTCCGGTCTTCACTGCAACCGTAAGGTAATTACTTGACCTCGACAGTTGCGCCTGCTTCTTCCAATTGCTTCTTGAGATCTTCCGCCTCGTCCTTGGCAACGCCTTCCTTGACCGGCGAGGGCGCACCCTCGACCAGTTCCTTGGCTTCCTTCAGGCCCAGGCCGGTAATGCCACGAATGGTCTTGATCACCTGGACCTTCTTGTCGCCGAAACCGGCAAGCACGACGTCGAATTCAGTCTGCTCTTCAGCAGCCTCGGCCTCGCCGCCGGCAGCCGGAGCCGCGGCAGCCGCGACCGGAGCGGCAGCGGAAACGCCGAACTTCTCTTCCATCGCCTCGATCAGGTCGACCACTTCGACGACGGTCATGTTGGAAATTGTTTCGAGAATATCTTCTTTTGAAACGGCCATCTTCAGTTACTCCAAAAAAGTATTGATCAAATGATTTGTCAGGCAGCCTGCTTGCTGTCGCGCACCGCGGCGATGGTGCGAACAAGCTTGGTATGCGGCTCGGCGAGCGTACGCACGAATTTTTCGACCGGCGCCTTCATGACGCCCATCAACATGGCGATCGCCTGATCGCGGGTCGGCAGGCTTGCCAGGCGCTCGACTTCAGAGGCCTCGTAGAGCCTGGCGCCCATGGCAACCAGCCGGACGACGAGCTTTTCCTCGTCCTTGGAGAAGTCCTTGATCAGCCTTGCCGCAGCACCCGGATCCTCGATCGAGAACGCGAACAGCAGCGGACCGGTCAACTCTTCGACCATGCATTCAAATTCGGTACCCTCGACGGCACGCTTGACCAGCGTGTTCTTGGCCACCTTGAGATAAACGCCCTCGTTGCGCGCCCTGGCACGCATTTCGGTCATCTTCTCAACGGTGATGCCGCGATATTCGGCAGCTACGGCTGAGTGCGCGGTCTTGGCCACTTCGGACACTTCCGCGACGACCGCCTTCTTTTGCTCAAGCGTGAGCGCCATTTGCTACCTCCGTCAAGTCGGACGGCCGGAGCATGCTCCAACCTTCCAGCCAAACCGGATCAGACTTCGATCCGGCACCAGTCAGGTGGCCGTTTCCCCGTAACCGGGTAATCGGGCGACACCATCTACGCAGGCGGGCTTTCACCCTTTAGCCGAAACGCATGAAACCGTTCCGGACCTGCGGTCTTGGACGGGCGCGGAGCGAAAATCTCCGCGAAACGCCCGTACATCGCCGGGCAGTACCCGGCAGATTCTTATGAAGCAGCTTCCTACAGCTCCAGCGTGCCGCTGTCGACGGTAAGCCCCGGGCCCATCGTCGTGGAAACCGCGATCTTGCGCAGGTACTGGCCCTTGGCCGCGGCCGGCTTGGCCTTGACCAGTTCCTGTACCAGCGCTCGCAAATTGCTTTTCAGTGCGTCGACATCGAAGTTCGCCTTGCCGATGGTCGTGTGCACGATGCCGCCCTTGTCCGTGCGGAACTGCACCTGGCCCGCTTTGGCATTATTGACCGCCTGCTCGACATCGGTGGTCACGGTGCCGACCTTCGGATTGGGCATCAGGCCCCGGGGCCCAAGCACCTGGCCGAGCTTGCCGACCACGCGCATGGCGTCCGGAGTCGCGATGCAAACGTCGAAATCGATCGTGCCGCCCTTGATGGTTTCGGCGAGGTCTTCGAAGCCGACGATATCGGCTCCGGCCGCTTCGGCCTTTTCCGCATTCTCGCCCTGGGCGAATACGGCCACGCGTACGTCCTTGCCCGTGCCGTGCGGCAGCACCGTGGAACCGCGAACGACCTGGTCGGACTTGCGCGGGTCGACGCCCAGGCGTACCGCCACGTCGACACTCTCCGTGAACTTGACCTTGCTCAGGTCCTTCAGCAGCTGCAGCGCCTCGTCGAGGGCATACTGCTTGCCGGGTTCGATCTTTTCGCGAATCGCGCGATTTCTCTTCGTCTTCGCAACCATTACTCAGCCCCCTCCACAGTCAGGCCCATGCTGCGGGCACTGCCGGCAATCGTCCGAACGGCGGCATCCATGTCGGCCGCGGTCAGGTCCGGCTCCTTCATCTTGACGATCTCCTCGAGCTGCCCACGAGTCACCGTACCCACCTTTTTGGTGTTCGGTTCGCCGCTGCCCTTGGCGATCTTGGCCGCCTTGCGCAGCAGGACGGCCGCCGGCGGCGTCTTGGTGATGAAGGTAAAGCTGCGGTCGGAATACACGGTGATCACCACCGGCGTGGGCAAGCCCGGTTCGACCGACTGCGTCTCCGCGTTGAATGCCTTGCAGAATTCCATGATGTTGACACCGTGCTGGCCCAGCGCCGGGCCCACGGGCGGGCTCGGATTGGCCTGGCCGGCCGGCACCTGCAGCTTGATGTAAGCGCTGACTTTCTTTGCCACTGTATTTCTCCTTCGGGTTCCAACGCCGGGCCATTGCTTGCCGCGGCTCCCCGCATTCGGCTTTTCAATTTCAACCGGCTGGGTTCGAGAAACCGTGCCGGCTGTCGATTTTCCGGACCGCCCAAAAAACGCACCCGGAACTGCGAGACCGCAGTTTCGCTACAGCTTTTCCACCTGCTGGAAGTCCAGCTCCACCGGCGTGGACCGACCAAAGATCGATACCGCCACGCGCAGCCGGCTCTTCTCGTAGTTGATTTCCTCGACGGTGCCGTTGAAATCGTTGAACGGGCCCTCGGTGACCCGAACCATCTCGCCGGGCTCGAACAGGACTTTCGGCCGCGGCTTGTCGACGCCTTCCGCGACACGGTTGAGGATGGTATCGGCTTCCTTCTGACTGATTGGCGCCGGCTGGTCCTGCTTGCCGCCGATGAAGCCCATGACCTTGGGAACGTCCTTGACCAGGTGCCAGGTATCCTCGTTCATCTCCATTTCGACCAGAACGTAGCCCGGAAAGAACTTGCGCTCGCTTCTGCGCTTGACGCCCTTCTTCATTTCGACCACTTCTTCAGTCGGCACCAGCACCTCGCCGAACTGGTCGTGCATTCCGGAGCGCTCTATACGCTCCTTGAGCGACCTCTGAACCTGCTTCTCGTAGCCCGAGTAGGCGTGCACGACGTACCAGCGCTTGGCCATTACAAGTCTCCGCCCATGCCGATCAGCCAACGCACCAGGCCGCCGAACACGGTATCCATGAGAAACAGGATGATCGCGACCACGACCGTAACCGCCAGCACGATCAACGTTGTCTGAACCGTCTCCTGACGCGTAGGCCAGACGACCTTGCGCCGCTCGACGTCGACTTCGCGCACGTAGCTCAACGATTCGCGCCCCTTGGCCGTTTGCGCAGCAATGAACAGCGCGACGCCGACGGCTGCAACCAGGCCGAGAACGCGAATCAGGGTCATTGCCTGTCCTTCAAAGTAGACAAAGCCATAGACTCCCGCCCCGAAAACCAGTGCGGCAAGAATCCACATCACGATGTCGCTTGAAGTATTTTTCTCGGCTGCCATTGAAGACTCTTTGAATTGTGGCAGGCGAGGAGGGACTCGAACCCCCAACCTGCGGTTTTGGAGACCGCTGCTCTGCCAGTTGAGCTACTCGCCTATTGAAATCAGGTTTAAGGTTTAAGGTATAAGGTTTAAGGAAAAGCGCGAACGAACAACTCTGTGCCCGATTGTCGCTTTACACTGAATCTCAGCCCGAACCTGTTCTCCTTAATCCCTAACCCTTGAACCTGCGCGCCCCGGGGCGCGCATAATTATTCGTGAATCTTGGCCACCACGCCGGCGCCGACGGTACGGCCGCCTTCGCGAATCGCGAAGCGCAGACCTTCTTCCATCGCGATCGGCGCAATCAGC
>JAGXKW010000100.1 GCA_018334995.1 Wenzhouxiangellaceae bacterium | reverse complement strand
CCGAAGCCGCGATCTGGACCCAGACCGGCACGATCGAAATCGGGGATCTCAACGGCAATGTATGCGGCGGTTCCAGCGCCAACGGGGTTTCGGCCTCTACGCCCTGGGCAATCTCGGACGACGGGCGGACGGTCGTCGGACTGAGCGGGATCGATCTCGACGGCGACGGGGAGTGCCAGAGTTCCTTTACCGGTGAACTCGCGCCGTTCATCTGGACCGCCAGGGACGGCATCCGCCCGCTGGACACCGCTTCGGTGGACTGGAGCAGCACGCAGTTCATCCGCGCCGACAGGATTTCCGGCGACGGGCGCGTCGTCACGGGCCGTGCCGGTTTCGGTCAACCGAAGGCCTGGATCGACGACGGCGAAATCATCGACCTGAACGCCGAATTCGGCGCGCTGGAAGCCGGCGCGAGCAATTTCGACGGCTCGCGCGTAGCGCTCAGGACGCCCGAGGGCACCAGGCTCTGGAATGCGACCGGCGATGGTTCGCTCACCGACATGGGTGGTTTCGAATGGTGCGTGGATTTGCCGTTCCAGACCTTTTTCGGCAACTTCTGTGAACAGTTGGGCGCTGAAACGGTGCAGGAGCTGCTGGGGCCGATCCCGCTCAGCGTCACCGACATGAACGATAAAGGCACGATCGCCGTCGGCGTTGCCGGCAACGGCTTCGCCGGCTTCCTCGGCGGCATCTGGTTCGAGGGCGTCGGATGGATGGACATCGAGGAGTTCTTCCGTGTCCAGGGCGTGATCGAGAGCTTCAACTGGCCGTTCCAGCAGCCGCTGGCGCTGTCGGCCAACGGCACCGAGCTCGTCGGCCAGCCGGGGCCCGGATTCCCGCTGTCGTTCTTCATCGAGATGGAACAGGTGTTCGTCTGTCATCGCGGCAAATCGATCCAGGTCGGCTTCCCCAACACGATGCTCAACCGGGTGCGTCAGGGTGCCGAAATCGGTCGCTGCGAATTCCTCGAATGATGCGAGGCGCGTAGCGAAGCGGCGCTGGTCTTCGAACCAGACGTCCGCGCAACACGAAAACGGGGCCCTCGAGGCCCCGTTTTCTTTTGCGCCTCGGGTCAAGGCCGGGCGACGGCCGGCTTCAGGCGCGGTTCGCCCAGGCCTGTTCCAGCCGTTTCTTCGAGACCTTTTCAGCCGTGCCCAGCTGCTGGGCGAAGATCTGGACGCGGTATTCCTCGACCAGCCAGCGGTAGTCGTCGAGTTCCGGGGTGTAGGGTTTTCCTTCGGCCAGGTGGTCGAGATAGGTCTGCCACCACGGCTCGATTTCGGCCTGGCGCTGGACGTCGCGGCGGGGGTCGAGCTCGAGGGCGTCGAGGCGCTTGTCGACGGCTTCGAGGTAGCGCGGGTATTGCGCCAGGCGGTCGGTATGGATGTCGGCGACGAAGTCGGCGTAGAGCAGATCGTGCAGTTGCGATTCGATGTCGTCCTGGGCCGAGGGCTGGGCAGGTCCGATGTCGGCCAGGCGGCGGGTGATCTGGTGCCAGCGCTGGACCACCCGGTCGAGGAGTTCCACAGCCCGCTGGTATTTTTCGACGAACACAGGGCGGATCCGGGCTTCCAGCGTGGAGAAAGCCTCCGGATCACGCACGCTCCAGGCCTCTTCGATCAGGTCGTCGACCACCCTCGACGCCAGCGCCGATTCCAGCGACGCGACGTCGCCGGCGCGGGTCCAGGCCAGCGCGGCCGGCGGCGACAGGCGGTGCTTTTTCGCCACGTACCTGAGCTTGTCGGAAAGCGCGAGCATCAATAGTCGATGCACGCCGGCGTGGTGCGCGGTGTGGGCCTCGGCTTCGTCGTCGAACAGCCGCAGGCCGGCGGCGTCGTGCTGGTCGACCAATGCCGGCCAGGCGCTGTGGCCGGTGCGCGTAGTGACGTGCTCGGGCAGTTCGATATCGTCGAAGGTTTTCAGCCCGTCGCGCTGCCAGTCCTCGGCCTGGCGGGCCATGAAATCGCGCCGGGCGCGTTCGCCCAGATCGGCCTGAAGGCCTTCGAGGTCGCGCGACTCGGCCATGACCTTGCCGTCCTCGCCCTTCACTCGAATATTGAAACGCAGGTGCTCCGGCAGCCGTTCGGTCTGGAAGTCGTCCGGCGTGATCTGCAGCCCGCCGATGCGCGAAAGCTCCTCGGCGAGCCGCTCGTGAAGGCTGCCCTTGCCGAACGTCATGGATTCCAGAGCGGCGCGCGCGTAGTCGGCCAACGGCACGAACGATCGCCGCTTCGACTTGGGCAGGCAGCCGATCAGCGCCTTGACCTTGTCGTCGATCAGGCCCGGCACCAGCCATTCGAGCCGGTCCGGGTCGAGACGATTCAGCAGGTGCAGGGGGCAGACGACGGTGACGCCGTCGGCCGGGTGGGCCGGCTCGAAACGGTAGGACAGGCGGAAGGATTCGTGGTCGATCTCGAGCCGGTCGGGGAACTCCTCGCCGCTGGTCTCGGCATCGGGCCGCAGCAGCGTGGCCCGGTCGTAGAGCAGCCGGTCCTGTTCCTTCGTGTCCAGCGACTCGTACCAGCGCGCGAAGGCCTTGACCGTGAACACCTGCTTCGGCAGCCTTCGCTTGAAGAATTCCACCAGCCGGTCCTCGTCGGCCAGCACGTCACGCGAACGTTTTTTGTGTTCATGAGCGGCCAGTTCGCGCCTCAGCGCGGCGTTTCGCTGCAGGAACTTCGCCCGGTGGTTCATCTCGGCGCGCACCAGCGCGTGGCGGATGAAGATCTCGCGCGCTTCGTCCAGCGCGTGCGGGCCGTAGTGGACCTTTCTTTTTTCGATCAGCGTCAGGCCGAACAGCGTGACGCGCTGGTAGCCCATGACCCGTCCGGTGCGCTTGTTCCAGTGCGGATCGAATACGCTGGTGCGGATCAGGTGCCCGGCCTGCTGCTCCAGCCATTCGGGCTTGATGGCGGCGACGGTGCGCGCAAACGGGCGGCTGGTTTCCACGAGCTCGGCGGCCATGATCCAGCCCGGCCGCGAGCGGGCCAGCGCCGAGCCGGGAAAGATCCGGAACTTGTGGCCGCGCGCGCCGGAATATTCGCCGTCCTCGAGATGCTGGCCGACCTGGGCCAGCAGCCCGGCCAGCAAACTTCTATGGACGGTTTCGGCGACTTTGTCGTCCAGCGAACGCACTTTTCCGGTGCGCCAGCCGGCCTCTCTGGCGATTTCGCGAAGCTGCGCGACCAGTTGCCCCCATTCGTGCAGCCGCAGTGCATTCAGGAATCGGCTTCGCGCCAGCTTGTCGGCCTGGTTGCGCGAATTTTCCGAGCGGGTGTCCTGCCACCAGTGCCAAAGCTTCAACAGGCCGAGGAAATCCGAGCCGGCCACGCGGAATTCGGCGTGCGCCTCGTCGGCGGCCTGCTGGTGATCGATGGGGCGCTCGCGCGGGTCGTTGATGCTCATGGCCGCGACCAGCACGATGGCCTCGGCCAGCGCGTCGCGCCCGGCGGCCTCGATCATCATCCGGCCGTGGCGCGCGTCCACCGGCAGCCCGGCCAGGGTGCGGCCGAGCGGCGTCAGCCCGCGCCGGTTGTCGACGGCCTGCAGCTCGGCCAGCGTATTCCAGGCCTCGTTGACCAGCCGGTTGGGCGGCGGGTCGATGAACGGGAATTCTTCCGGGTCGCCCAGGCCCAGCGCGAGCATTTCGAGCACCACGCCGACCAGGCCGGCGCGCTGGATTTCCGGCTCGGTGTACTCGGGCCGCGCCAGGAAATCCTCTTCGGAGAACAGCCGGATGCAGGTGCCGGGACCGACCCGGCCGCAGCGGCCGGCGCGCTGGTTGTTTGATGCCTGCGAGACCGGCTCTACCGGCAGCCGCAGCACCTTCGAATGGGTCGCATAGCGCGAAATCCTCGCGAGCCCGGAGTCGATCACGAAGCGGATGCCGGGCACGGTCAGCGAGGTTTCCGCGACATTCGTCGCCAGCACGATGCGCCGGCCGGTGTGCGACGAGAAGATCCGGTCCTGGGCGCCGGACGGCAGCCGTGCATAAAGCGGCAATACTTCGGTGTGCGGCAGCGACGCCTTTTTCAGCGCCTTCGACACCAGGAAGATCTCGCGCTCGCCGGGCAGGAACACCAGGATGTCGCCGGCCGAATCGATTCGCGAAGCCCGGGCCACCGCGCGCCGGACCTGCTGCGCCAGCGCCTCGCCCTCGTTCGGCGGCTGGTATTCGATGCCGACCGGATAGCCGCGGCCCTCGACGTTGATCACCGGGGCGTCGTTGAAATGTTTCGAGAAGCTCTCGGTATCGATGGTCGCCGAGGTGATGATGACTTTCAGATCGGGCCGCCGGGCCAGCAGCTGCTTGACGTAGCCGAGCAGGAAATCGATGTTGAGGCTGCGCTCGTGGGCCTCGTCGATGATCAGCGTGTCGTAGCGGTTCAGTCTTCTGTCGGAATGCGTCTCGGCCAGCAGGATGCCGTCGGTCATGAACTTGACGTAGCTGTTTTCCGAGGTGCGGTCGGAAAAGCGCACCTGGAAGCCGATCGCGTCGCCCAGGCCGGTGCCCAGTTCCTCGGCCACTCTCCTTGCCACCGAGCGCGCGGCGATCCGGCGCGGCTGGGTGCAGCCGATCAGCCCCCGCACACCGCGTCCGGCCTGCATGGCCATCTTCGGCAGCTGGGTCGACTTGCCCGAACCGGTCTCGCCGGCGATGACCACGACCTGGTGCTTGCGGATCGCGGCAACGATGTCGTCGGCGCGCGCGGCGATCGGCAGATCGGGGTCGTAGTCGGGTTTTGGCAGGTTGTCGCTTCGCCGACGACGACGGTCCATCGAGGCCTTCAGTCCGGCGGTGAATTTCTCGAGCTGCTTCGCCCGCTTGGGGTCCGCTTCATCCATGCCCGCCAGCCGTCGACGCTGGCCGATCAATCGGCCGGCGTCGCGCTGCATCAACTGTTCGGGGTCGATTCGGGGGAGGTCGGGCATGTGGGCATTTTCTCAGATCGCGCCGGGTACGGGTCGTGACAGCGGCGCTACGCGCGACGCCAGGTAAAGGCAAGGGGCGTTGTTGTTGGTTGTGGGTTAATGGTTGTTGTGGGAGGTGCTTCCAGCACCGATGGGGGGTGGTGCCCGATCGGCGCAGGATGCGCCTTGTATGTTCTTCCACGCAGGTCTAAAAAGGGACCTGTCGGGGTGGAGGGACTGATGCGCCTTCTGGCCTTTAGGCACAGACTGTGGGAGATATCGTCCCACCCCTCACCATAGCGCCGATAAGG
>JAGXKW010000099.1 GCA_018334995.1 Wenzhouxiangellaceae bacterium | reverse complement strand
TTCATGGCCGCCTGCCACGGCCGTCTCACCGGCAAGCCCGGCGTTTGCATGTCGACACTGGGGCCCGGCGCGACCAACTTCGTCACCGCGGCGGCCTACGCCCAGCTCGGCGCGATGCCTATCGTGATGATCACCGGCCAGAAGCCGATCAAGACCTCGAAGCAGGGCCATTTCCAGATTCTGGATGTGGTCGACCTGATGCGCCCGGTCACCCACTACACGCGCCAGATCGTCTCGGCCGCGACCATACCGTCACGGGTGCGCGAAGCGTTCCGCCAGGCCGAGGAAGAGCGGCCGGGCGCGTCGCATCTTGAACTGCCCGAGGACATCGCGCGCGAGGATGCGGGGGGCCTCGAGCCGCTCATCGCGAGTCAGACTCGCCGTCCGGTGGCCGAGGAAAAAGCGATCGCGCGCGCGGTCGAGGCCATCCAGAGCGCGAAAAGCCCGCTGCTGATGTGCGGCGCAGGCGCCAACCGCAAGCTGACCTCGAAAATGCTCCGGCGTTTCATCAACTCCACCCGCATCCCGTTTTTTACCACCCAGATGGGCAAGGGCGTGGTCGGCGAACCCAACGACTGCTGGATGGGCACCGCCGCGCTGTCGGACGGGGACTATGTCCATCGGCTGATCGAAAAATCGGACTGCATCATCAACGTCGGCCACGACGTGGTCGAAAAGCCGCCGTTCTTCATGCACGAGGGCAAGCGCACCGTCATCCACGTCAACTTCTTCACCGCCGAAGTCGATCCGGTGTATTTCCCGCAGATCGAAGTCACCGGCGACATCGCCAACGCGATATGGCAATTCAGCGAACGCATTCAGCCCCAGGAACACTGGGATTTCGGTTTCGCGAAAAAGGTCCGCAAGGCGTTGTTCGACGACCTGGACTCCGGTCGCGAGCTCAATGATTTTCCCATCCACCCGCGACGGCTGGTGCACGCCGTGCGCGACGCGCTGCCCGAAGACGGGATCGTGTCGCTGGACAACGGGCTTTACAAGGTCTGGTTTGCGCGCAACTACCGCGCCGTCAAGTCCAACACCCTGCTGCTCGACAACGCGCTGGCCACCATGGGCGCCGGCCTGCCGGTGGCCATGGGTGCAAGCCTGCTGTACCCGGAGCGCAAGGTGCTGGCCGTGTGCGGCGACGGCGGTTTCATGATGAACTCGCAGGAGCTGGAAACGGCTGTACGCCTGGGCCTGAACCTGGTGGTGCTGGTCCTGCGTGACGACGCCTACGGCATGATCCGATGGAAACAGGCCGACATGCAGTTGCCCGACTACGGGCTTGAATTCGGCAACCCGGATTTCGTCGCCTACGCCGAAAGCTACGGTGCGCGCGGCCACCGCGCCGACAGCGTCGAATCGCTGGAAACCCTGCTGGCCGGAACGCTGGAAGCGCCCGGGGTCGACCTGATCGACTGCCGGATCGACTATCGCGACAGTCAGCGAGTGCTGTTCGAGGACATTCCGGCGGCGAGCAAGGCGTTGGAATGAGCAGGTTTTAGGTTTCAGGTGTTAAGTTTTAGGCAGTCAAAGGCAGCTATGCGTCGGCCCTGTAAATATTGCTTGTCCGGGCGACGCGCGCTGCTCGGCGCATGCCACGGAACGTTCTTGCGCCCGTGGACAGGTTGCTTGACACCTAACACTTGAAACCTGAAACTTCCTGATCAACCCCGAAGCGCGACGAAATCGGGATACGCCGAATTTCCGCTATCGACAGGGACTCCCGTATCCTCCGCCCCCCGGCGTCTCGATGGTCAACACCTGTCCGGCCTCGACCTCGACCGAGATCTTCGCCGGCAGCTCCGTGCCGTCGAGCAGGTTGCGGCCCGGCTGACCGTTCTCGCCGCCGGCCAGGCCCCAGGGCGCGTGCACGCGCCGCTCGGTGATCAGCGTGGCCTGGGCCGGTTCCAGGAATTCGAATTCGCGCACCAGCCCGTCGCCGCCCGAACAGGCGCCTCGCCCGCCGCTTCCCCGCCTGACCTGGTAGCGCAGAACCCGCAGCGGAAAATGCATCTCCAACACCTCGGCCGGGGTGTTCAGGGTGTTGGTCATGTGGCTGTGCACGGCGTGGCGGCCGGGCACGTCGGCGGTGGCGCCGCAGCCGCCGGCCATGGTTTCGTAGTAGCTCCAGCGTGTCGCGCCCAGCCCCAGGTTGTTCATCGTGCCCTGGCTGGCGGCCGGGATGCGATCGGGCAGCGCCTCGGACAGCGCGCGGAACACCACGTCGACGATGCGCTGGCTGGTTTCCACGTTGCCGGCCGCGGTGGCCGCCGGCGAACGTGCGTTGACGAGGCAGCCTTCCGGGGCTTGAAGATGCATGCGGTCCAGCGCGCCGGCGCAGGTGGGCGTCTCGTCCGGCAGCAGGCAGCGCAGCGCGTAATAGACGGCCGCCGCGGTCACGCTCATCGGGCAGTTCAGATTGCCGGGCACCTGCGCGTCGGTGCCGGCAAAATTCACCTCGATGCGCCCGGCATCCACCCGCAATGCCAACCGGATCACCGGGCCGTCGCCGCCGGCGCCGTCGCAGTCCATCCGGTCCTCGGCCTGCCAGCGGCCGTCGGGCAGTTCGGCGATGCTGGCCGCGGCCAGGCGCGCGGCATAGTCGTTCAGCGCCGCGGCCAGGCTTTGCAGGCGATCACGGCCCAGTTCCCCGACCAGCGCGCCGAACGCCCGTTCGCCGAAGGCCGAGGCCGCCACCTGGGCCTGGAAATCGCCGGCCGCCAGTTCCGGGCTTCGCATTTTTGCGCAGATGCCGTCGAGCACGTCGCGCTCCAGTTCGCCGTCGCGATACAGCCACTGGGGGCTGATCAATACGCCCTCGTCTTCCAACGACCGGCTGAGCGGCATGGAGCCCGGCGTGGCGCTGCCGATATCGGCGTGGTGGGCGCGGTTGGCGACGAAGCCGACGCATTCGCCGGACTCGAATACCGGGGCGATCACGGTCACGTCGGGCAGGTGGGTGCCGCCGGCATAGGGGTCGTTGAGAATCAGGCGCGAGCCGGGCTGCCAGTCGAAGCGCTCGACCAGGTCGCGCATCGCCCAGGCCATGGATCCCAGATGCACCGGAATGTGCGTGGCCTGGCTGAGCAGCCGCCCGTCCGCGCTGAACAGCGCGCAGGAAAAATCCAGTCGGTCGCGGATATTGGGCGAGAACGCGCTGCGCTTGAGTACCGCCCCCATCGTCTCGCAGATCGCGGCCACGCGGCTTTCGAACACGCGCAGTTCGATCAGCCCCGGACCCGAATCATCGTGCTTGGCGTGCCCCTCGATAGGACCCTGCGTCATCCCGGAAGCGGCCTTTTTCTCTTGAACACACGTCGTACGGTACCATCTCCTACAGTAACGACCCGCGAAAAACCCGAACCCAACGCAGCCAAGGAGTATCTTCATGTCGTTTACGCTTCCCGATCTTCCCTATCCGAAGAACGCGCTCGAGCCGCACATCTCGGAAGAAACGCTCGAATACCACTACGGCAAGCACCACAAGACCTACGTCGACAAGCTCAACGGGCTGGTCGAAGGCACCGAAGACGCCGACAAGTCGCTCGAAGAAATCATCCGCAATTCCACCGGCGGTCTGTTCAACAATGCCGCGCAGGTGTGGAACCACACCTTCTACTGGAATTGCATGAGCCCGAGCGGCGGCGGCGAACCCGAAGGCGCCCTGGCCGATGCGATCAACCGCGATTTCGGCTCTTTCGAAAACTTCAAGGAAAAATTCAACGAAAGCGCGGTGGGCAACTTCGCCTCCGGCTGGACCTGGCTGGTGCAGCATCCCGACGGCTCGCTGGCGCTGCTCAATACCGACGACGCCGAGACCGCCGTCACGAGCGACGCCAGGCCCCTGCTGACCTGCGACGTATGGGAACACGCCTACTACATCGACTATCGCAACGCCCGGCCGAAATACCTGGAAGCGTTCTGGAACCTGGTGAACTGGGACTTCGTGGCCAATAACTTCAAGAGCTGAAACCACGCAACCGCAGATTACGCAGATTGACCCGGATTATTGAAGCCGTAAGGAAAGATATCCTGCTGCCAGTATGAACACTGGCGGCAAGGATGGAAACTGGATATCGAAGTCCGGCAGCTTATTAATCTGCGGGAATCGGCGTAATCTGCGGTTTCATGATTTTTCGGTCGAAGACATAGGCCCGCGCACTGCGCGGGCTTTTCGTATCATGGGCCGATGACCGATTCGTACCTGATGGATACCTACGCGCGGATGCCGGTGGCGTTCGAGCGCGGCGAAGGCGCGTGGCTGTTCGACGAAAGCGGCCGGCGCTATCTCGATGCGATCAGCGGCATCGCGGTATGCAGCCTGGGCCACGCCGACCCGGTGCTGGCCGACGCGATCTGCGACCAGGCCCGAACCCTGATCCACACCGCCAATCTGGGCCATGTCCGGCTGCAGGAAAGACTGGCCGAAGCCCTTTGCGGGATCGCGGACATGGATCGCGCGTTCATCACCAACACCGGCGCCGAGGCGGTCGAAAGCGCGTTCAAGATCGCCCGTCGACACGGGCATCAGCGCGGCGTCGACGCGCCGGCGATCCTGGTCGTCGAGGGTGCGTTCCACGGCCGCACGCTGGCGGCCATCAGCGCCTCGGCCCCGGGCAAGCTGCAGCAGGGATTCACGCCGGTGGTCGAAGGTTTCGAGCGCGTGCCCTTCGAAGACGCCGGCGCGGTGCAACGCGCGCTGGCGGAAAACCCGAACATCGTCGCGGTCATGCTCGAGCCCATCCAGGGCGAAGGCGGCGTGCGCATTCCCGCCGACGGCTACCTGGCCGCGCTGCGGCGGGCCTGCGACGAACACGGCGCGCTGCTGATGCTCGACGAGATCCAGGCCGGCATGTGCCGCACCGGGCGCTGGTTCGCCCACCAGCACGAGGCCGAAAGCCGACCCGACGTGATCACGGTCGCCAAGGCCCTGGGCAACGGCATCCCGGTCGCCGCGTGCGTGGCGCGCGGCGCCGCCGCCGATGTGCTGACGCCCGGCAGCCACGGCACCACCTTCGGCGGCAGCCCCATGGCCTGCCGCGTGGCGCTGACGGTCATCGAGCGCATGCGCGAACTCGACCTGTGCAGCCGCGCCGAACGACAGGGGCGGAAACTGGTTCAGCGGCTGCGCGAGCGCCTGGCCGGCAACCACCGCGTCGCCGAAATCCGCGGCCGGGGGCTGATGATCGGGGTGGAACTGGTCGATGCCGCCGCCGACGTACGCGATCATGCGCTGAACGCCGGGGTGCTCCTCAACGTCACGCACGAACGCGTGGTGCGCCTGCTCCCGCCGCTGATCATCGACGACGCGCAGACCCTGGAAATCGCCGACACCGTCGCCGACGCCGTCGA
>JAGXKW010000098.1 GCA_018334995.1 Wenzhouxiangellaceae bacterium | reverse complement strand
GGGGCATGGATATCGATAGACACAACAAGTTATAAGAATTTTCGATGAAAGATTGCGGCTTCCGACTTCCGAAATCCTCGCCTGCAGGCAAGCGCCCGCACCTGTCAGTTGACTTGGGGGCCAATCTCGCGGCTGTAACTCTCCATGGATGGGTGTGGGACCCGCCCTGCCGGCGAACAAGTTGTCGAGACCTCGGTCCCCCAACCTCCGATTTTTGCCCTTCCTGAAACCCGAAACCCGTGGTTACAACCGACCACCGATTCTTCCTTTGCCTTTCCGGAAACCGTCTTTCCCGGATTCCGGCCGCCGCTTCCACCATAATGAACCGAACCCGACGCACGCGAGTTTGAATGAACAGCGGAGAGCTTCCCCCCGACCTGGTCGACTGCCTGCGCTCGGCCCGCCATGTCGCGGTGCTGACCGGCGCCGGGGTTTCGGCCGAATCGGGCATTCCCACCTTCCGCGACGCGCAAACCGGGCTGTGGGAAAAGCACGACCCGATGCAGCTGGCCTCGCCCGAAGGCTTCGAGGCCGATCCGAAGCTGGTCTGGGACTGGTACCAGTGGCGACGCAAGCTGCTCGCCGAGACCAGCCCCAACGCCGGGCACGAGGCGCTGGCAGAAATGGCGCAGCACTTCGACAGTTTCGTGCTGGTCACCCAGAACGTCGACGGCTTGCACGAGCGGGCCGGATCGAAAGGCGTGCTGGAACTGCACGGCAACATCCGGCGCAATATCTGCTCGCGCACCTTCAAACCGATTTCCGAAAACTGGATGGCCGAGCATGCCGAACGACGTCCGCCGCCCTCGCCGCACCATCCCGATGGATTCGCGCGACCCGATGTGGTCTGGTTCGGCGAAGCCCTCGACGAGGCCACGCTGGAGGCGGCCTTCGCCGCGGCGGCCGACTGCGACCTGATGCTCGTCGCCGGCACGGCCGGTGCGGTGCAACCGGCCGCCAGCCTGCCGTCCATTGCGCACCGGGCCGGCGCGCGCGTACTCGACGTCAACCCGGCGGCCACCGACATCTCGCGCAGCGCGGACTGGTACCTGGCAGGTCCCGGCACGCAATGGCTGCCGACGCTCGCCCGCACTGCGGGTGACGCATCCCGGGGCCCGGCGGGAACAGGGGGCGAGGATTTATAATTATGGACTTTTCCAAGCAAGGTAATGTCCATGGCCCGTCAAATGCGCGCGCTGGTCAAACCCGAGGCCGCGCCCGGCCTCGAACTGCGTGAAGTCGCAGTCCCGTCGCCCGGCCCCGGGGAAGTTCTGGTCAAGCTGGAAAAAACCGCGATCTGCGGCACCGACCTGCATATCTACCAGTGGGACGAATGGGCGCAGCGCACGATCAAGCCGCCGCTGGTGCTGGGCCATGAGTTCGTCGGGCGCATCGTCGAAATCGGTGTGGGCGTCAAGGGCTACGCCGAAGGCCAGCGAGTCTCGGCCGAAGGCCATATCGTCTGCGGGGTGTGCCGCAACTGCCGCGCCGGCAAGCCGCACCTGTGCCCGGATACCGTGGGCATCGGCGTCAACCGCGACGGCGGCTTCGCCGAATACGTCACCGTACCGGCCACCAACCTGTGGCCCATTCCCGACGAAATCCCCAGCGAGCTGGCGGCTTTCTTCGACCCGTTCGGCAACGCCGCGCACTGCGCGCTGCAGTTCGACCTGGTCGGCGAGGACGTGCTGATCACCGGCGCCGGCCCCATCGGCATCATCGCCGCCGGCATCGCCAGGCACGTCGGCGCCCGGCATATCGTCATCAGCGATCTGAACGACTACCGTCTGAACCTGGCCAGCGAAATGGGCGCGACCCGCACCATCAACGTCAAGAACGAAAGGCTGCTGGACATAATCGAAGAACTCGACATCGACGGATTCGACATCGGCATGGAAATGTCGGGCAATCCGCGCGCCTTCAACGACCTGCTCGAGGCGATGTACAACGGCGGCAAGGTGGCTCTGCTCGGCCTGTTGCCGTCCGGTACCGGCATCGACTGGGACCATGTGATCTTCAAGGGCCTGGAAATGCACGGCATCTACGGACGGCGAATGTATGAGACCTGGTACAAGATGACTCAGATGGTGCTGACCGGCTTTCCGTTGCACAAGGCGCTGACCCACCAGATTCCGATCGACGACTTCGAAACCGGCTTCGACCTGATGGCCCACGGCCAGTGCGGCAAGGTCGTGTGCGACTGGACCGGGACTATCGAGCCTGCTTGAAGCTCAACCCGTTCTGGTAACCGCAAATGAACGCGAATGAACGCAAATAAATCAAGAAATATTCGGATCTTGCCTCGATACATCGCCGGACAGCCCGAATCTTGCAGAAGATGGACGAAGCGGCATTGCGCCCCCGGGCCGAATGGGTATTTGCGTTCATTTGCGGTTTTCGACGTTCAAAGACCAAATTCAGGAACTAACCATGAGTGACAGCACAACCTGCGAACGACTTCAATCCGAGCTCGCCGAGATCGATTCGGCCGGGCTGTACAAGCGCGAGCGGCAGATCACCACCCCGCAGCGCGTGGCCATCCGGACCGCCGAAGGCGGCGAGGTGCTGAACTTCTGCGCCAACAACTATCTCGGCCTGGCCGACCATATCGAGATCATCGACGCGGCGAAACAGGCGCTGGACGATCACGGCTTCGGCATGGCCTCGGTGCGCTTCATCTGCGGCACCCAGGATCTGCACAAGCAGCTCGAAAAGGTCATCGCCGACTTCCACGGCAAGGACGACGCCATCCTGTACGCGGCCTGCTTCGACGCCAACGGCGGACTGTTCGAACCGCTGCTGGGTCCGGAGGACGCGATCATCTCGGATGCCCTGAACCACGCCTCGATCATCGACGGCGTCCGCTTGTGCAAGGCCGAACGGCACCGTTATCCCAATTCGGACATGGACGCGCTGGAAGAGGCGCTGAAAAAAACCCAGGACAAGCGCACGCGGTTGATCGCCACCGACGGCGTGTTCTCCATGGACGGCACTGTGGCGAAACTCGACGAGATCACGCAGCTGGCCGAGCAATACAACGCGCTGGTCATGGTCGACGACTGCCATGCCACCGGCTTTTTCGGCCGCACCGGCCGGGGCTCGCCCGAGCATCACGGCGTGCTGGACAAGGTCGACATCATCACATCCACGCTGGGCAAGGCACTGGGCGGCGGCATGGGCGGGTTCACGGTCGCCCGGCAGCCGGTCATCGACATCCTGCGCCAGCGCTCGCGGCCTTACCTGTTCTCGAACTCCCTGGCCCCGCCACTGGTGGCTGCGAGCATCAAGGTGTTCGAGATCATCGGCGAATCGACGGCGTTGCGCGACAAGCTGGCCGACAACACGAAGTTCTTCCGCCAGGCCATGACCGACGCCGGCTTCGACATCAAGCCCGGCGAGCACCCGATCGTGCCGGTCATGCTCTACGACGCACCGCTGGCGCAGAAGATGGCCGACGCACTGCTGGAAGAAGGCATTTACGTCATCGGCTTTTTCTATCCCGTGGTACCCAGGGGCGAAGCACGCATACGACTGCAGATTTCTGCCGCACACGAACGCGAACACCTGGAGCGGGCGGTCGACGCATTCATCCGGATCGGAAAAAAGCTGGGGGTAATCGAATAAACTCGTCTTGAGGCGAGCCAAGGGCATTCGATCCTTGTGCCGGAAGTGATCATTCACGGCGGATCGTGCCTTGATCTCTCGCTACAGCCATGATCTGAACGGCACAGGATTTACGGCGGGTACACTGGATTGGCAGCTTCGCGAGGCTCGAACTATGTTAACCGGCATCGGCTCTGCACAATGGGTAGTCGTTGCATCCACCACCTTCATCGTGCTGGCTGCCGTCATCTTTCATTACGAAGCATTGAGCATGCTGAACCGATGGGCCTGTCGTCGCATGCACAACTCGGCGCCCGGGCACCGGCGACACTACACGCTGCTGATCATCATGTTCGGCCTGCTCATCGCGCATGTGCTGGAGGTCTGGCTGTTCGCACTCGGCCATTGGGCCCTGGCCGAGGGTCGATCCGGCGCGTACGGGTCGGTCGTCGGATACGACGCGTTCCGATTTCTCGATTACGTCTACTTCTCGGTCACCAACTACACCACGGTTGGCTGGGGCGACCTCCATGCCGAAGGCCCGCTGCGCTTCCTCGCCGGCACTGAATCGCTGGTGGGCCTGATGATGATCACCTGGTCGGCGTCGTTTACCTACCTGATCATGTCGCGCACCTGGCGCGGCATCGAAGGCCTCGAGGATTGAAAGACGGTGTCAGGTGTTAAGTGTTAAGTTTTAACTTAAAACCAAACCTGATTACGTATGTATCTCAGCCATCACAGCGAACTTTCTGGGCAGCGGCGCCGTGCGGCAGGCCACATAGGCGAACCGTTCGACCATCCGGTCGAGCTCGAACCGGCGGTTGAACCGGTAGGCGAAGGCGCCGAGGTAGCGGCCCAGATGCTTGCCTGCGATCGAGTGATAGGTGCCATGGATTGCATTTTTGACATTGCCGAGCATCGTGTTGACCCAAGTGAATTCCTGTTTTTCAACGCTCGACGGGCCACCGCCGGTATCAATACTCCAGTGCGGACAGATTTCAACGATGGCTCGGAAGCACGGCAGCCCGTCCGACGTCACGTCGGCCTCGGCACTCAGGTGCTGCCGCGCCCAGCGATCCACGGAATCGCTGCGAAAGCCTGCCAGCGGCGTCATGCGCAGGGCCAGCGGCCGGCCGTCGGCGCTGCAGGCTACAGCCGCAACAAACGGCGTCTTGCCGGCCGCACCACGCCCGCGCTTGCCGCCCCTGCGCTCACCGCCCCAGAACGCGTCGTCGACTTGAACCGAGCCGGTCAGCGGCTTGCTGTCGTCGCGCTCGCGCATGGCTTCCATGATCTTGTGCTTGAGCAACCAGGCGGTGTTGTAGGACACACCAAGGTGCCTGCCCAGCGCCATGGCCGAAAGTCCGGTCTTGCTTTGCGTGAGCAAGAAAATCGCCAGAAACCACGTGGTCAAGGGCAATTTGGTGTTCTCGAACAGCGTTCGAGCCGTCAGCGAGGTCTGATGATGGCAGCGATGGCACTGAATCAGCGGCCGTGCCTTCAGTTGGCAGCTGGTATCGTTGCCGCATTCCGGACAACGGAAGCCCTCAGGCCAGCGCAGCTTGAACAAAGCTTCCCTGCAAGCGCCTTCGGTGCCATATTTTTCAAGGAATTTCGGCAAACTCAAACCTTTCTGGAATTGAATCGCATTTCGGGACATGGCGTAACCTCCTGTTTCTACAGTGGTTACAAAATTAGCAAATGCCTTTCTCAATAGCTGATAAAAGTACGTAATCAGGTAAGGTTTAGGGTTTAGGGTTTAAGGAAATTCAAAAACTGCCATTCGTTCAGGACGGAATGCTTCGAGATTGCACAGACTCCCGTGGTTTTCCTTAACCCCTAAACCTTAAACCCTAAACCGGTTTT